>CANIXM010000001.1 GCA_947471245.1 Paludibacteraceae bacterium
GGAGCAAGATCCGCACGAAAAAAACATACGCAAAGCACTTAATCTTGGTCATACCTTTGGGCATGCATTCGAGAGTTTGTCTTACAAAATAGGCCATCCAGTCCTGCACGGCTATGCTGTGATGTGGGGATTGCTTTGTGAATTGTACTTGTCGTTCATCAAGCTGAATTTTCCAAAAGAGGATTTACTTCGTCTCAAGTATTTGGCAAAGGAGCATTATGGCACATTCTCATTTGACTGCAAGCACTATGATGCGATTTTTGAACTGATGACTCATGATAAGAAAAACGAAAGCAAGGAAATAAATTTCACTCTTTTGGCTGATGTAGGTGATATACGCATCAATCAATCAGCCACTAAAGATGAGATTTTTGAATGCCTTGACTTTTTTAGAGAAGGATGAAATTTAATTAATAATTGATAATTGATAATTAGCTATGTCCATAGTGTAAATTGCTTAGACACAACGACCTAATTATACAATACTAACTATACACCCCCTCCTTTGGAGGGGCTTGGGGAGGCTTAACAAATGAAAAAAACTTTAATTATAGGAGCTAGTAGTAATCCTGATCGATATGCCTACAAAGCAGCAGAGCGATTGGTCAGTCATGGTCATGAGATAGAAATGATAGGGAGAAGTTCAGATGAAATATTTGGACAAGTGATTGACACGGAAAAGAAAGCATACACAGGTATTGATACTGTTACGCTGTATTTATCATCCAAATTTCAGACGGAGTATTACGACTACATTGTTTCATTACATCCAAATCGTGTGGTTTTCAATCCTGGCACCGAAAATTCTGAGTTCGAAGTGCTTCTTCAAGAACATGGAATAATAGCCGAACAGGCATGTACATTGGTACTACTAGGCACTGGACAATATTAATATCTTTTTACACAACAAAAATACAAAATGAAAATAGCATTAATCGGATATGGCAAAATGGGTAAAACCATTGAGCGAATAGCAATAGAGCGTGGGCACGAGATTGTGTCAATAATTGATGTGAACAATTTGGATGATTTTGACTCACCAGCATTTAAAAGTGCTGATGTAGCCATTGAGTTTACGGTACCTCAAGTAGCGCTGAGCAATTACCGAAGAGCATTTGCATCGGGTGTGGCTGTGGTTTCAGGAACCACTGGATGGACAGATGAATTACCCACGTTTCGCAAAGAGATAGAAGATGGTGGACATACACTTTTCTGGTCGTCCAACTTCAGCATCGGAGTCAATATCTTTATGGCTGTCAATAAGCATTTGGCCAAAATCATGAATCAGTTTCCAACCTACAATGTGGAAATGACAGAGGTACACCATACCCAAAAACTGGATGCGCCAAGTGGCACTGCCATCACTTTGGCTGAGGGGTTACTCGATAACCTGCATAGAAAATCTGCTTGGGTAAAAGAAACTGAAACAAACCCCAACGAACTGGCCATCAAGTCCATTCGTGAAGGGCAAGTGCCAGGTATTCACACCATCACGTATGAGTCAGATGTGGATACCATCACCATCACTCACGATGCCAAAAGTCGCGAAGGTTTTGCTCTAGGTTCAGTGGTTGCCGCCGAGTTTACTGCAGGCAAAAAAGGTTTGTTGGGCATGGAAGATTTAATGAAATTCTAACACAAATTAACAATAATTGTATGGCTATCGAAAAAGAAACAACACCCTCTACATCGCGATTTGCAAAATCAAAAACAGAATGGGCAAAAGCCATTGTGTGGTGTTTGTTGTACATACTTTTCATCATCTGGGTGGGGAGTTATGGTTGGTTGATACTTCTTCCACTGATTTTTGATGCATTTATAACAGAGTACGTGCCTTGGACATGGTGGAAAAAGTCAAAAAACAAGACCGTTTTAGCTGTTATGGGATGGGTGGATGCCATCGTTTTTGCTTTGGTGGCGGTGTATTTTATCAACACCTATCTTTTTCAGAATTATCAGATACCGACTTCCTCTTTGGAAAAAACATTATTGGTTGGTGATTTCCTTTTTGTAAGCAAAGCTAGTTATGGACCACGTGTTCCTAATACGCCTCTTTCATTTCCATTGGTGCAACATACTTTTCCGTTGCTGAACTGCAAATCATTTATTGAAAACCCTCAGTGGGATTACAAACGACTACAAGGTATAGATGAAATAAAGCGAAATGACATTGTAGTATTTAACTTTCCTTGCGGAGACACTGTCCCCACTAAAGCTGAGAATCCAGGCTATTACCAACTTTGTTACGAAGCTGGAAAGCAACACATTGCAACTCAGGACTCCACTATAGCTAGAAGCACAGCCAACTATTTCAGCTACGGAAGGAAGATAGTGCGTTCTACTCCTCAAACCTATGGAGAAATTGTATATCGTCCTGTGGATAGACGTGAGAATTACGTGAAACGATGTGTGGCTATTGCTGGAGATTGGATCAAGATAGTGGACAATCAGTTGTATGTAAATGACAAACCTCAGGAAAAAATCCCTGGTATTCAGTTGAATTACTTTGTTCAAACAGATGGCACCCAATTATCATCCGAACTGTTGGACAAACTACATATAAGTGTAGATGATAGATTGCAATACGACCCTTCACAAGCGGTAGAACTTGCCAAGCATCTAGGCTTTGACCCAAGTCTGCCCATATACCACTTCCCAATGAACGAAGATACCCACGCCAAAATGCAGCAATTAACGGGTGTGGTGAAAATAAAAGTAGAACCGACAGAGATATACGGTGGCGAAGTGTTCCCTCTGGGAGGTGGAAAGCCATGGACAAGAGACAACTTTGGTCCATTGTACATTCCTAAAAGAGGCGACATTCTTAAACTAAATAAATACAATCTACCACTTTATGAACGTGCAATCAGTGTGTATGAACATAATAAGTTAGAGGTAAAAGGAGAACAAATTTTTATTAATGACAAGCTCACTTCCACCTATCAGTTTAAGATGAATTATTATTGGATGATGGGCGACAACCGCCACAATTCAGCAGATTCGCGCTACTGGGGATTTGTACCTGAAGACCATGTGGTGGGACGTCCGGTAGCTGTGTGGTTGTCATTGGATAAAGACAAAGGTTGGTTTGAAGGAAAAATACGTTGGAATAGGTTTTTCAAAAATGCAGAACAGTAATTGGTTGAACAATAAATTTCTATGTCTGTGATTTGCCTCACGTCTGCTTATTTGGCACCAGTTTCTTATTTTGAATGGATAGTTGAATCAGGTGAAATACTGATGGAACAGTGGGATAGTTATGAAAAACAATCCTATCGTAATCGATGCATTATAGCCACTGCCAATGGAAAATTGGCACTGAGCATTCCTATTGAAAAGTCATCCAACCCAAAACCGCTGACGCGTGATGTGCAGGTCTCCAATCATTTGGATTGGCAAATGCAACATTGGAGAGCTATCGAATCGGCTTATAACTCTAGCCCATTTTTTGAGTTTTACAAAGATGATTTTATACCATTGTATGAAAAGAAATGGAAATTCTTGTGGGATTTCAACCATGAAATTCAGTTAAAAATATTCGAATTGCTTGAAATTCAGCCAAAAATAGTGTTAACGACCCAATTTAATTTGGAATTGAGCGAAAATGTATTAGATTTGCGTAAGTGTATTCATCCCAAAAATGATTTAAAGATAAACACACAGCTGAGCTACTATCAAGTTTTTGAAAACAAATTCGGTTTCACACCCGATTTAAGCATTATAGATTTGCTGTTTAATATGGGCAATGAGGCTCAATTAGTGTTAAATAATAAGGAAAAGAAAAATATATTTTATGGAACAGATAGATTGGAGTAATCTAACGTTTGGCTACTTAAAAACGGATTTCAACATACGCTGCCATTACACCAATGGTGCGTGGGGCGAGTTGGAAGTTTCGGATAGCGAACATCTCACACTCCACATGGCAGCTACCTGCTTGCATTATGGGCAAGAGGCATTTGAGGGTTTGAAAGCTTTTAGAGGGAAAGATGGTGTCATTCGAATTTTCAGAATTGAAGCCAACGCAAATCGTCTCCAAAAATCAAGTGAAGGCTTGATGATGGCCGAATTGCCCACCGATTTGTTTACAGAAGCTGTACTGAAAGCTGTAAAATTAAACGAACGCTTTGTGCCACCTTATGAGTCGGGAGCGTCACTTTACATTCGTCCATACCTTTTTGGAACGAGTGCTCAAGTTGGCGTAAAACCAGCTAAAGACTATATGTTTGTGGTATTTGTAACGCCTGTAGGTCCATATTTCAAAGGGGGATTTGAAGCTACTCCTTATGTCATCATGCGTGAATATGACAGAGCAGCTCCGCTTGGCACAGGTACTATCAAAGCAGGTGGCAATTATGCTGCCAGCCTAGTAGCAGGCGCCAAAGCCAACGAAATGGGCTATTCGGCTGTATTTTATTTGGATTCAAAAGAAAAAAAATACATTGATGAGTGTGGTGCTGCCAACTTTTTTGGCATCAAAAACAACACCTACGTTACACCAGAGTCTACGTCAATATTACCCTCCATTACCAACAACAGCCTGATGGCATTGGCAAAAGAAATGGGAATGAAAGTAGAGCAACGACAAGTACCAGTTGAGGAATTAGAGACATTTGAGGAAGCTGGTGCATGTGGCACAGCAGCGGTAATTAGCCCTATTCAACGAATTGATGATTTACAAGAAAACAAATCTTATGTCTTTTCAAAAGACGGTAATCCGGGTGAAATCTGTGTGAAATTGTATAAAAAATTGCAAGCAATACAATACGGTGATGAACCTGACAATTTCGGTTGGGTAACCATCCTTAAATAACAACTGATGATACTTATTTCGGATGTATTTCCTATTGGCAAAATTGTGAAACCTCATGGAGTGAATGGAGAAATGGCTTTTTCGTTCACTTCTGATGTTTTCGACAGAGAAGAGGTAGCGTATTTTGTCATAGAGATGGATGGTATTTTGGTGCCTTTTTTTATCAACGAACATCGTTTTAAAGGAAAGGAAACAGGATTGGTAAAATTGGATGGTGTAAACAATGACGATCAAGCACGCCAATTTGCAGGTTTGACCATCTACCTGCCCAAGCAATACTTATCGAATGTGGAAGACACTGAAATCGAACTCGACTATTTTGTAGGTTTTACCTTGATGGAGGTTTCTGGTGTGCTGATTGGCGAAGTGACAGAGGTAGACCAAACAACGGACAATGTACTGTTTGTAGTGCCAAAAGAAAATGATGAACTCTTAATACCTGCTGGTGAGGACTATATTGACAGAATAGATCACGACAAAAAGATTATATATCTAAGTTTACCTGACGGTTTACTCGACTTATAATCAGCCCAATATTTCAAACAACCTTAAATCACTATTTCTATGAAAAGACTAATAATTTTAGCCTCAGTGCTTTGTTTTTTTATCCAAGCGAGTTTTTCTCAGGAAATAGAATTAGCTCCGAAGTTCCAAAACACCTTTTACGGCATAGATGTTTCCAAATATCAAGGGGACATTGACTGGGCGGGCGTAAAGAAATGGAACAATCACACCATTCACTTTGTGTATATCAAAGCCACAGAGGGTGCTACACTGCAAGACACCAAGTACAGTCAAAACGTGACAGGGGCAAAAGACAACGAGATATTGATAGGTAGCTACCATTATTTCAAAACCAAATCTTCGCCCAAGGAGCAGTTTAAAAATTTCACCAAAATGGTGGATGCTAATAAACAAGATTTGATTCCAATGGTAGATGTAGAGGAAAAAAAGGGCTGTTCTGATGCAGACTTTCATAGAAACTTCAAAGAGTTCTTACGTCTGGTAGAAGCCCATTACGACCGAAAACCCATTATCTATACCTCCAATAGTTTTTACAACAAATACCTTTCGGGCAGATACAAAGACTATCAAGTATTTCTAGGACGGTACTCTAAGGAGACTCCCAAAATTCATGACGGCCACTCCTGGACCGTGTGGCAATTTTCTGAAAAAGGAAACATAGACGGCGTGTCACACAAGGTGGATATCAACCTCATCAATCCTGATTATCACCTTTCCGACCTATTAATATCCAAAGACAAGAAAATTAAGAAAGGTTAGTCTAGCACCTATTTCGCTTGATTTTTTAAATCGTAGGTCTTGCCCTTTACCCATTGTGCCCATTGCGTAGGGGTTTTGGTCTTGTCAAAAGTTTGCCATGCGATGGGCTTTCCTATCACAATTTTCAATTGCTTTCCCTTCTGATTGAACATCTCGTCTGACAAGTATAGCATTTCGATATTTATCTTAATGCCCAATCGCTTGCGTAAATTGCTTAGGTTGTAGAAAAAGTTTGAATTTCGCCCTTCGAAATAGATGGGTACCACATCTCGCTGAAAGCTTACGGCTTTATTGATGAAATTCTTTTTCCATTCCAAATCAACAATTTCTCCCTTTATTTTCCGAGAACACAAACCTGCCGGAAAAGTAAATATCAAATTATCAGACTCATACATCCTGTTGGCGAGTTCGGCTGTATGTTTGCTTTGTGCCCCCGATTTGTTGATGGGTATGAAAATGTCTTTCAATGGATGGAGGTTCATCAGTAGGTCATTGGTGAGCAGCAATATCTTATCATTATAATGTCGCCCAAAAATGTAGGGAATAGTAATCCCGTCAAGTCCCCCCAGTGGATGATTGCTCACCAATATAAAACGTGGATCTATGGGCAAATTCTCCTTGCCTATCACGTCCACCTTTGCATCGAAGAAATGAAAAGCACCTTCCATAAAATCAACCCCTTTTAGGTCGGGGTTGTGCTCAAAGAAATAATTAAATTCTTCTTCGTGCGCAATCTTTCGAAGGTAGTTTACAATGAATTTTGGGATTGTGAGTCGTGGAAGCTTTTCTTTGAGTGCGGCTGCTACGTCTAGTTTGATGATCTTGTTGTCGCTCATATACATTTTGAATTACAGTACAAAGTTAATAAAAAATGGGGCTAAAACATAGCTGTTGCTAATCCGAATTAGTTACAAACGGTAAGACAGGCAAACTTCATTGCTTTAGTAGCTGACAAGAATGTGCCTTTACCAGAGTTTTTAGTTGCTGGTTAATCATTCTTTCACAGGTTTGAAATATGTATGAAATGTAACGAATGTAATTTTGTATCTAATAGTGCTATTGAAACAGTAGGATTACCTAATGTCAGTGAGGCAAAAACAGTTTCCAAATTATAATGCGTAGAAATCCTTGTTGGATGGCACTCAAATTATTATCAACATATTAATATTCAAGAAGAATGAAAAAAATTACTTTAATTGTTTTAGTTGCTATGACCTATTTGCAGGTACAAGCACAAGTTCAAATTTTGCAGATTTACGAAAATAAGTCATCGGCTGCAATAGGTACTTACCAAGGAATAAATTTCAGAGAAGGAGGGTTTTCTGGTTTGTGTGTGATACCTGGCACAGCGGGTAAAGAGTTCTATACACTTAGTGATAGAGGCGTTAATATTGACGCAAAAAATGCAACTTGTACGCCTACTTACGACAAGATTTATGCATTTCCTACTTATGCGCCAAAAATCCACAGAATCAAATTGAATGGTGATTCTATTCAGATTCTATCAAGTTTTACCATCAAACGCCCTAATGGAACTAATGCAACCGGCATCATCAATCCTACAGGTTTTGGCAGTACGTCAGTAGAAGCAGCATGGAACAATATCCCGTCCAATTGTGCTGATCCTTCATCGGTGACAGTGGCAAAAGATGCATGGGGAATTGATTGTGAAGGTATTGCTATCGGTAAAAATAATGATTTATGGGTATGTGAAGAAGGTGGCACTACTGTGTGGAACCTTGCAGCTGATGGTAAAGTGATTAAACGCTACTCTCCTTATGCTAATTTGCCTGGTGCAGAACCACAAGATGTGGCTATTGATACTGTGTTTAAATACAGAAAAAACAATAGAGGTTTCGAAGGAGTAGCCATCACACCTAATGGGAAAGTGTATGCCATTATCCAAAGTGCAATTTTATATCCAAATAAAACTGATGGCGAAAAATCAAACGTTCACCGCATTTTGGAAATAGACCCAGTGTCAGGAACAAGTAAAATGTATGCCTACCTTAATCCGGGTGACAATGGAACAAGTCCCAATAAAATCTCGGCAAAAGACTGGAAAATTGGTGATTTGACAGCTGTGAATGACTCTGTGCTGTTGGTGATAGAGCAAGGCGTAGGCGGCACTAACGTACAAAGAAATATCTACAAATTAAACTTCAAAAATGCAACACCCATAACATCAGGATTGTATAGTGGAAGTACAGTAGAGAAACTAAAAGATGCAGCAGGACTGCAAGCTAACAGCATTGTCCCAGTTACAAAAACACTGTTTTTAGACCTGAAAGCAAACGGATGGCCTGACGCATTGGACAAAGCAGAAGGATTAGCAATTGTCAATGACAGTACCATAGCCGTAGGTAATGATAATGACTTTGGTCAATCATCTCCAAGTGAAAATGGAATTGCAACAGCAAATAATATCAGTAGCTTCATCTACGTTTTCAGATTGAAAGGTGCTAACAAAATCATGAATTACGTGGCGCAAAGCAATACAATCTCTACACCTACATCAGTAGAAGCTATGGAAGAAGGAGCTCAAAATTCAGAGATTGTTGTATTCCCGAATCCAGTTGCTGATGTGGTAAATATCAAATTGAATAATCAATCTAGCGGTACGCTGGATGTGATAGATTTGGGTGGTAGAGTGCTTAAATCGGTTCAGTTCAATGGTGACAGCCAGTTGAATGTAAGTGATTTGGAAAAAGGAGTTTATGTGCTAAAAGTGACTACTCAAACAGCAAGTAAAGTGGTGAAATTGAGCAAAGAGTAAAATATAATTGTTCTATCTTTCTTTTAAAAGAGATTGGCAACCGCCAGTCTCTTTTTTTTAGCGCAACCCTTTTCAGACGCGGCATGTGACGTCACTATCTTCAATTGTATCTATGCGATTCAATTTTCAAATGAAACCTTTTGTGGTTCTATACTTCGTGATATTAGCCTTCGGCGATATTTACTTCGTGATATTTGCTTCGCGATATTAGCTTCGCGATATTAGCCTTCGGCGATATTTTACCTACGGCGGTATTTGCTTCGTGATATTTGCCTGCGGCGATATTTGTTGCGCGATAGCGACTTCGTGCCTTCGTGTCTTTGTGTTCAAAAAATGTTTTAACAGACGCCGAATCCAACGTCTCTATCCCCAACTAGCACCTATGTGGTTTGTTTTTTTTCTTTGTCGTACAAGCCAATTTGCCGAAAGGCAAACTATGTGTCCTTGTTTTTAAATGACTGGATTTCTCCATGTGTTCAATGTGTTAAGTTTTTTTGACCTTTTGTGGTTGTAATTTCATTCTTTGGTTTCACCCGCCTATTTCATTGTAGAAACATTTTTTCATTGTGAATTGCCCAATTGCATCATTGTAGTGTTAATTTTCCCCCACTTTACTACCTTTCTTTTAAATTTCAGTGGACACTTACCCTTTTTAGTTGTGTTGTAGTGGTTTGTTTTATACTTATGTCTTGAATTTCAGATTTCTAGTTCCTTTGGTTTGTTTTTTTTATTTGTGGTTGTTTATGTGTGTGATAGGATGGATTGATGTTGATAATCTGTTTGTAAGCTTTTGAAAATGAGTGCAAGATTGTTGATAACTTGTTTATAAAATTAAGGTGGTGTAAAGTGGGGGAAATGAAAATAATTCATTATTTTTACCGTTGAATAATCAACCCAATAAGCATGTCCACTTTCATAGGAAAATACGAGGCTAAAGCTGATGCTAAAGGAAGAATCTTTATTCCTTCGGTGTATCGCAAGCGGCTGTCAAGCGATGAAAATAATCGCTTGGTAATGCGACGTGATGTGGTGAATGAGTGCATTGTGTTGTTTCCTGAGTCGGTGTGGAATAAAATGGTGGAGGATTTCAAGTCCAAATTGGATGAGTGGAATCCAAGTGATCAGCTTTTGTTGATGCAGTTTGTGTCTGATGCTGAGTGGCTGGATTTGGATGCTCAGGGTCGTGTGTTGATATCCAAACGGCATTTGCTTTCTATCAGTATTGAAAATTCGGACGTGTTGTTTGTGGGGATGATTGACCGCTTTGCTGTGTGGAGTGCTGCGAAGTATGAGCAGTCCAAAATGTCTTCAGCAGATTTTGCTTCGTTGCTGAAGGAGAAAATGATTTCAAAAGATAAAATATAATTTCCTAACTACAGATGGATCAACCCGCTTATCATGTCCCAGCTCTTCTTGAGGAAACCATCCAGGGGTTGAACATCAATCCCGATGGTGTATATGTTGATGTTACTTATGGAGGTGGCGGGCACTCTCGTGCTATTCTTGAACGATTGAGCAGCAAGGGGCGATTGATAGCTTTCGATCAGGATGAGGATGTTTTCCCCAATCTTATTAAGGATGAGCGTTTTGTGTTTGTTCGCAGTAACTTCAAATACCTCAGTAATTTTTTGAGGTATCATCACATAGAAAAGGTTGATGGTGTTTTGGCTGATTTGGGTGTGTCGTTTCACCATTTTGATGAGGCTGAACGTGGCTTTTCATTTCGTTTTGATGGAAGCTTGGATATGCGGATGAACACCAAATCCAGTCTTACAGCTGCTGTTATTGTTAACACTTACGAAGAAGAAAGGCTGGCAAATGTGTTGTACTTGTATGGCGAATTGCACAATTCTCGAAAAATTTCACGTGCCATTGTAAATGCTCGACAGTTGCAACCCCTACAACGCATCAATGAATTCGTAGAAGTTCTCAAACCATTTTTTTTTAAAGAAAAGGAAAAGAAAGATATGGCTCGCGTTTTTCAGGCGCTACGCATAGAAGTGAACAGCGAGATGGAGGTGCTCAAATCATTTCTCAATCAAAGTGTACAGGTGTTGAATCCTGATGGAAGGCTGGTGCTTTTGACTTATCATTCATTAGAAGATCGGATGGTGAAGAATTTTTTGAAAAGTGGTAATATCGAAGGTAATATCGAAAAAGATTTTTTTGGAAATGTGATTTCACCACTTCGCTTGATTAATAACAAGGTAATAGTGGCATCTGACGACGAGGTGCAAGCCAATCCTCGTTCCAGAAGTGCAAAACTCCGCATAGCAGCGCTCAAATGAAACAGTGGATAAAGGACATAGTTGATGCAATTCGTGGTAGCGAAGAATTCTCGGATCTGAAGTCAAGCTCACTTCGTGATTTGCTTAATGGTGATATTTTCACAAAGCGAATCATCAAAAAGCAATATGGACTTTTGATTTTGATTGCCATTCTAATGTTTTTATATGTAGATAATCGGTACTCTTGCGAATCGCAAATAGCCAAGCAAGCCAAACTGAAAAAAGAAATCCAAGATGTGAAGTACGAGTCGATGACCATTTCTGCCGATTTGATGAAGCTTAGCAGACAGTCATCAGTCATCAAAATGGTAAATGAAAGGGGTTTGGAAATTGAAGAATCACCTGCACCTCCAGTTTTTATAGTGGATAGCACAGAAAAAAAATAATGGTAGATTTACGTAAAGACATAGTAGTTCGTTTTGGTATAGTTTATACCATTGTGTGCCTCACCTTTATTTTAGTGGTGTATAAGATTGTTGTCATTCAGACAGTTGAGCGCAAAGATTGGTTGGCTTTGTCGTCCAAAAACGTAAAAGCAGATATTGTAGTCAAGCCAACCCGGGGTAATATCTATGCCTGTGATGGCAGGCTGATGGCCAGCTCCATTCCATCTTATTATGTGTATTTGGACTTGAGGGTTCCTGCTTTGCATGAACATGATGGTAAACTCTTCAAAGACAATATCGATTCATTGTCATTAGGCTTGTCTGAATTTTTTCAAGATAGAACGGCGGATGAATACAAAAAAATCATTTCTAATGCTTATCGTTCTAAGCGTGCAAGCCTGCAATTATTTCCCAAACGTATTTCCTACGCCCAATACAAAGAACTGAAACGTTTGCCCTTGCTCAGACTAAGTAGAAACAAAAGTGGATTAATCGTTAAAGAGTTTTTTAGTCGCGTCAAACCATTTGGCTCTCTAGCCTCACGAACCATTGGTGATATTTACCCCGACGAAAAGAAGGGTGGTAAAAATGGTTTGGAGCTTTTTTTTAATGCTCAATTAATAGGTGTTCCAGGTGTTTCGGTGAGGCATAAGATTGCCAATAAGTATCTTGAGACTGTTCAAGTGGAGCCCATTGATGGCATGGATGTGAATTCTACAATCGATATTGACTTACAGGACATCACAGAGAAGGCATTGTTGGATGGGGTGCATGAATTTGACGCTGCCACCGCATGTGCTATCTTGATGGAAGTGCAGACAGGTGAAGTCAAGGCGATAGTCAACATGACAAGAAACTCCGATGGTAGTTATACTGAAAATCGGAATGGTGCAGTGTCAGATCTCACCGAGCCAGGTTCTACTTTTAAGGTCGCATCATTGATGGCAGCATTGGATGATGGGAAAGTCAAACTTACTGATACAATAGACACCAAGAATGGTCAGTACGTGTTTGGCAACAGGGTGATGACTGATCATAATGCAAATAGAGGAGGATTTCATAAAATAACACTGGCTCAAGCTATTTATGGTTCTTCGAATATTGGTATTTCACGTTCAATAGTGAAAGCTTATGGAAAAAATCCAGCAGCATTTGTAGATAAGCTCTATGACATGAAGCTCAATGAGGCGATGAATATAGAGTTGCCAGGAGCAGCAGCTCCAGTTATTAAACACCCTTCTGACAAAACCCATGAATGGTCCAACACCACTTTGCCTTGGATGTCGGTAGGCTATGAAACTCAGATTCCTCCTATCTATACATTGGCTTTTTATAATGCCATAGCAAATGATGGAAAGCTGATTCGTCCGTTCTTTGTGAAATCAATCAGTCTGAATGGAGTGATAGTGAAGGAATTAACCACCGAAGTCATTAACCCCGCAATCTGCAAACCCTCCACACTCACCGATATTAAATCTGCACTGCTAGGAGTCATTGAAGATAAAATGGGAACTGCCACCAATGTCAGGTCAGACTTTGTGAGAATAGCTGGAAAGTCAGGTACTGCTCAAATCTCTCAAGGAAAAGAGGGTTATAAATCTGGTGTTACCAAGCATCAGGTCACATTTTGTGGGTTTTTCCCTTATGACAATCCGATGTACACCTGCGTTGTGGTGATGCGTGAGCCAGGTATAGGTCATGCATCTGGAGGGCACATGAGTGGGTCTGTGTTTAAAAACGTGGCTGAACGGGTTATGGCACTAAAGTCTGATAGAAAGGCACCTGTGTTAGAAGATGACTCTTTGAGAAAATTCCCACTTAAACCTCATGTGAAAGCTGGTTATAGTCATGCATTGTTTACTGTCACTAGACAACTGAAAGTGCCAGTATGTGGAAATACCTCAGAGTGGATCAATGCAAGCTCAAGCGATACAGCAGTACATATACAGCCTGTGGCATTAACCATTAAAAGAATGCCAAATCTGAAAGGTATGGGCGCAAAAGACGCAATGTATCTGCTCGAAAAAATGGGACTTCGGGTGCAAGTGATTGGTAGAGGTAAGGTGGTGACACAGTCCATCCTTGCTGGCAGTCGATGTGCAAAAGGTAAGGATATAACAATAACACTTGATTAACAATTAAGATTATGTCTAAAAGCTTAGAGTTACTTCTCGCAAACCTATCTTATACCCAAGTGATAGGAAATATGGATGTGAAAGTGTCAGGCATCCAGTTTGATTCTAGAAAAGTAGTGACTAACAGTTTGTTTGTAGCCACCAAAGGATCGGCGACTGATGGTCATGATTTTATTGACAGTGCAATTGAAAATGGTGCCACAGTGGTGGTATGCGAGCAGTTCCCCATTTACATAAGTCCTGCAATGGTCTATGTAAAAGTAGAAAATAGCAACGAAGCACTGGGCCATCTAGCAGGCACTTGGTATAATAACCCTTCGAAATCACTGACATTGGTAGGGGTGACTGGCACCAATGGAAAAACCACAATTGCTACCCTGCTGTATCAGTTGTTTAGAGAGTTGGGTTACAAATCGGGTTTGCTTTCCACAGTTTGTAATTATGTGAATGAGCTAATGGTTGAGGCTACTCACACCACACCCGATGCTTTGGCATTAAATGAGTTGCTGTCACAAATGGTAGATGCGGGGTGTGAATATGCTTTTATGGAGGTCAGCTCTCACTCAGTAGATCAAAAGCGCATCGCTGGTTTGGCATTTGCTGGGGGGGTGTTTACCAATATCACTAGGGATCATATTGATTACCACCTTACGTTTGAGAATTATTTGAAAGCCAAAAAGCAATTTTTTGATGACTTGCCCAAATCTGCTTTTGCGCTTACCAATATTGATGACAAAAATGGGTTGGTCATGTTGCAAAATACCAATGCCTCAAAGTTTACTTATTCACTTAGAAGCTTGGCCGATTTCAAAACCAAGATTATTGAACATGGTTTCGAAGGCATGCTTTTGGAAATGAATGATAGAGAGGTGAATGTACCTTTTATTGGGAAATTTAATGCAAGTAACCTTTCGGCAGTGTTTGGTGCTGCAGTGCTGTTGAAACAAGACGAATTAGAAGTGTTGCGTATCATCAGTAAGTTGCGGTCTGTTTCGGGCAGGTTCGAAACATTACATTCTCCACATGGATATACAGCAATAGTAGATTATGCACACACTCCAGATGCCCTTAATAATGTGATTGGTACCATCAATGATATAATGCAAGGAAATGGTAGGTTGATTACCGTGGTAGGTTGTGGAGGTAATAGAGACAAAGGAAAGCGCCCAATGATGGCACGTGAAGCAGTAGATGGTAGCTGGAAAGCGATTTTGACCTCTGACAACCCTAGGAATGAGGATCCGCAGGATATCTTGAACGATATGGTAGCGGGATTGGATCCTGTACAGCGATCGAATAGCTTGGTCGTTGTTGATAGAAAGGAGGCTATTCGCACCGCATGTTTGTTCGCCCAACAAGGTGATGTGGTGCTGGTTGCAGGCAAGGGACATGAAGATTATCAGATCATTAACGGAGTGAAACATCACTTTGATGACCGGGAAGTGGTAAAGAGCTGTTTCTAATAAACAAGTAAACAAGTAAACAAGTAAACAAGTAAACGAAAGCATTTGTAGTGCATACATAAGAATAAAACAATAAAAATTAGCAATATGATTTATCATTTATTTCAATACTTAGAAACAAATTTTCACTTTCCAGGTGGGGGGTTGTTTAATTTCATCTCATTTCGTACAGGTCTGGCCTTTATAATGAGTTTGTTATTGTCCACTATGTTTGGGAGGCGAATCATTGATTATTTGCAAAAAATGCAAATTGGTGAAACCATCCGCGATTTGGGATTAGAAGGTCAAATGAGTAAAAAAGGAACTCCGACCATGGGAGGGGTTATCATTATTATTTCTATTCTTATACCCTCTTTGCTTTTGGGCAATCTCACCAATACTTACTTGCTGTTGATGATAATTTCCACCATTTGGATGGGATTGATTGGATTTTTGGATGATTACATCAAGGTTTTTTTGAAGAATAAAGAGGGGCTTAAAGGTCGATTTAAAGTTATTGGTCAAATAGGATTGGGTTTGATTGTGGGCTTGACAATGTATTTTAGTTCTGATGTAGTAATTCGTGAAAATAAAGAAGTGAAAGGAGAGGCAAGGGTAGAAAATGTATTGTATGCAAAACACGATGTGAAATCAACAAAATCCACCATTCCTTTTCTAAAGAATAATAATTTGGATTATGCTGATGCATTTGCTTGGGTCGGTGAAAACGCACAAAAATATGGATGGGTGTTGTTTGTCTTAGTGGTAATATTTATAGTAACGGCCGTTTCCAACGGTGCTAATCTAACAGATGGACTAGATGGACTTGCCACAGGGTCTTCGGCCATCATGGGCGTGACCTTGGGGATATTGGCTTATGTGTCTGGTAACGTCAATTATGCTGGTTATTTGAATATCATGTACCTTCCAGGCACTGGAGAGTTGCTAGTATTTGCTGGTGCATTTATTGGAGCTACAGTTGGTTTTTTGTGGTATAATGCTTTCCCAGCACAAGTTTTTATGGGTGATACAGGCAGTTTGACTATTGGTGGGATAATCGCTGTTTTTGCCATTATCATTCGTAAGGAGTTGTTGATACCGATTTTATGCGGTGTGTTTTTGATAGAAAACTTATCGGTCATCATGCAAGTCGGTTATTTTAAATTTACGAAGAAAAAATATGGTGAAGGTCGTCGGATCTTCAAAATGACTCCTCTGCATCATCATTATCAAAAGCAAGGCAATGCTGGAATTCAAGCTTTAATACAACGTCCACTACAGGCCTTACCCGAATCAAAAATCACGGTTCGCTTTTGGATCGTGGGGATAATTTTAGCAGCAATTACAATTATTACTTTGAAAATTAGATAGATGAGTGATCAAAGAGTAGTGGTGTTAGGCGGCGGTGAAAGTGGAGCTGGCGCTGCAGTGTTGGCCAAACTTAAAGGTTTTGAGGTTTTTCTTTCAGATTTGTCTGAAATAAAAGCTGAGTACAAAGACCTTTTGGACCAATATCAAATAGAATGGGAAGAAAAGCAACATACAGAATCACTGATATTAAATGCTGATCAAGTGATTAAAAGTCCAGGCATTCCTGATAAGGCTTCGCTGGTTGTCAAATTGAAAGGACTTGCTATTCCAGTATTATCAGAAATTGAATTTGCAGGAAGATATACTAATGCAAAAATGATTTGTATCACAGGTAGTAATGGCAAAACTACCACTACCATGTTGGTGTATCATATTCTAAGAAATGCGGGCTTGAATGTTGGATTGGCCGGAAATGTAGGGCAAAGTTTTGCTTTACAGGTGGCTACAAAGAGCTTTGATTATTATGTGCTTGAGCTGAGTAGTTTTCAGCTTGATGGGATGAGTGAATTCAAAGCTGACATAGCCATTTTGCTCAATATCACCCCTGATCATTTGGACAGATACGATTATCAGTTTCAGAATTATATCGATTCAAAATTTCGGATTACTCAAAATCAAACCGAAGATGATGCCTTTATTTTTTGGGAAAATGATCCTGTAATTCGACTTGAATTGGAGAAGCGAAATATCAAGTCTGCGATGTATCCATTCGCTATTGAACGAAAAGAGAAGACGAATGCGTTTGTAGAAAACGATGAATTAATAATCAAAACACTAAAAACCTTATTGACCATGCCTACAGCCGAGCTCGCTTTGCAAGGAATGCACAATACCTATAACTCCATGGCGGCTGGATTGGCTGCTTCGATCATGAATGTAAGAAAGGAAAGTATTAGACAGTCGCTCCAGGATTTTCAAGGTGTGGAACATCGGCTGGAATATGTGGCGACTGTTAAAAATGTTAGATTTATCAATGACTCTAAAGCTACTAATGTCAATTCATGTTGGTACGCACTACAAAGCATGAAGAGTCCTGTGGTTCTAATTATGGGTGGTACAGATAAAGGTAATGATTATACAGAAATTGAAGAATTAGTAAGTAATAAAGTTAAAGCTTTGGTTTTTATGGGAATTGATAATGCTCCATTACATCGGTTTTTTGATGGAAAGTTGAAGCCCTGTGTTGATGTAACAAGTATGGAACAGGCTGTTCATGAGGCCTACCGTCTGGCCGAAAGTGGCGACACGGTATTATTGTCACCTTGTTGTGCCAGTTTTGATCTGTTTGTCAATTATGAAGACAGAGGAAAGCAATTTAAGCTTAGCGTAAGAAATCTATAATCAATTTTAAAGAGACTTAAGTTTTAATCCAATGGATAATTTGCTCAAAAAATACGTGAAAGGCGATCCAACACTTTGGATAGTATTCGTTTTTCTATGTATCATTTCTGCCATAGAAATGTACAGTGCTTCTAGTACACTGGCATTTGGGTCAGAGAGTTATACAGGGCCGATGTTGCGTCATGTTGGATTTCTGATTGGTGGAGCTATAATAGCAATTTTTGTCCATTTGGTGCCTTATAAATACATTAAAATGGCTGCATATCTGGCATTGGGATTGTCGGCTATACTTTTGGTGTGGGTAATTTTCAAAGGGCATAGCGAAAACGGAGCATCTCGATGGTTGGTTTTTATGGGAATTAAATTTCAGCCATCAGAAATTGCAAAATTATCCGTTATTATTGTAGCGGCCGATTTTATTTCTAGAATTAGAGACGACGCTCAAAACGAATGGATGTACTTTAGAAATACTTTAATCATGGTTGGAGTGATTTGTGTGTTGATATTGTTTGACAATTTCTCAACAGCATTTCTATTGTTTGTAGTGGTATTTATCATGATGTTTATCGGTCGGGTGTCATTGTTGAAATTGCTGGGTATCGGAGGCGTGTTGATCGTAGGTTTGGTGCTTTGCTTTCTTTTGGTCAAAGCAGTCCCTAAAGAAAAGATGCCTAAGCTCTTTGACAGAGCCTATACTTGGGTAGCTCGCATAGACAGGTACAAAACCGAAAAAAACAACGAAGAAGGAAAATATGTCATTACTGATGACAATTTACAAGTTCAGCATGGGCGTATTGCTATTGCACGTGGTGGAATGGTGGGTGTGTTCCCTGGCAACAGTGTAGAACGTGACTTTTTGCCTCAGGCTTATTCCGATTTTATATATTCCATCATCGTGGAGGAGATGGGTTTGTTAGGCGGCGTGTTTGTGATATTATTATACTTGGTGTTGCTCTTTCGTGCTGGTAGAATAGCTACCAAATGTACCACAGTTTTCCCTGCTTTGCTTGTGATCGGTTTGTCTTTGATGATTGTAATTCAGGCATTTATAAGTATGTCGGTGGCTACAAGTTTGGGACCAGTCACAGGACAACCATTGCCACTTATTAGTAGAGGTGGTACTTCAATACTGATTACATGCATTTATTTTGGAATAATATTTGGAGTAACTCGTCAGTTGAATGAAGAAGCTAAAGTATCAGATCCTCTGAAGCCAGAAAAGCAAATGCCAACTGTACAATTAGACGATTTGTAATGACAAGTCTTTGAACATAAATAAGTATGGAAACCAATCATAAAACTCTTTACCAAAATATGTTTGGGACACACTATGGTATGATTTTTCACAACAAAATCGTCTCTGATATCTTCCTCTAGTTGGTGGAGATTTAGGGGGTAAATTATAATTATATGAGCTATAAATATATAATAAGTGGTGGTGGAACTGGGGGTCATATTTTTCCAGCGCTAAGCATTGCTAATGCCCTGAAAGTCATTCAGCCTGATGCTGAAATCCTCTTTGTGGGTGCACTAGGTAGGATGGAAATGGAGCGAGTGCCAGCAGCCGGTTATTCCATCGAAGGATTGCCAGTAAGTGGTTTTGATAGAAAGAACCTGTTCAAAAACATTAAAGTGTTGATTAATCTTATTAACAGTTTAATCAAAGCCAGAAGAATTATTCGTAAATTTCGACCAGATATTGCAATCGGTGTAGGTGGATATGCCAGTGCACCTACACTTCGTGCTGCAGCGGCTCTTGGAATCCCGACATTGATTCAAGAGCAGAACTCTTATGCTGGTATAACCAATAAGCTGTTGGCGAAAAATGCTAGTAGAATTTGTGTCGCCTATCAGGGCATGGAACGGTTTTTTCCTAAAGAAAAAATTATGTTAACAGGAAATCCTGTTCGTCAGGATTTGTTTCAAGTGTTACCCAAAGCGAACGCGGCTTATGACTTTTTTGGGTTTGATCCCACTAAGAAAACGATACTTGTAGTGGGTGGTAGTCTAGGTGCACGCACCATCAATCAAAGCATCATAGCACATCTTCCTAGATTGGCCAACGCAGACGTACAGGTAATCTGGCAGACTGGAAAGTTTTATATCCAAGATGCAACTTCGAAAGCAAAGGATTATGTGTCTAGTAAATTTATAGTTACAGATTTTGTTTCGAGGATGGATTATGCATATTCCATTGCCGATTTGGTGGTTTCACGTGCAGGTGCAAGTTCCATCTCAGAATTATGTTTGTTGGCAAAACCAGTGATATTGGTTCCATCACCCAATGTGGCCGAAGACCACCAAACACAGAATGCATTGGCTCTGGTCAATAAGCAAGCAGCCGTCATGATAAAAGATGTGGATGCCAAAGAGCAACTTGTAGATGCCACATTGGCATTGATTCAAGATGAGGAAAGATTGAAAGAGATGAGTGGTAATATATTACAACTAGCCGAAAAGGATTCGGCTCAACGGATAGCGAACGAAATTATAAGTATCGTATCTCAAAGAAAGTAAAACGGGTGGGAATCGTGTTGCATTTAATTGAAAAATGAAAACAATTATGAATAAGTTTACAAGGTATTATTTTTTAGGGGTTGGCGGTATTGGGATGAGTGCCATTGCTCGATATTACAATACCAAGGGGTTAAAAGTGGCAGGCTATGATAGAACAGCATCTAAGTTAACTGCAGATTTGGAAGCCGAAGGTATATCGGTAATCACTTCTCAAGAGGTGGAAAGTATTCCTGCAGATTATCGATTGGCAAAAAACACAATGGTGATTGTTACGCCTGCTATTCCTGCTGATCATCCTCAGCTGAAGTTCTTCAAAGAGAATGGTTTCACCATCTTGAAGCGAGCACAAGTGCTGGGCGATCTTACTAAGACCAGTAAAGGTATTTGCATTGCTGGCACACATGGCAAAACAACTACTTCTACCATCGTAGCGCATCTTTTATATCAATCGCAAGTTTCATGCAATGCTTTTTTGGGTGGAATAGCCAATAACTACCAAACCAATCTGTTGCTTTCCAAAGAAAGTAATTTGGTGGTGATAGAGGCAGATGAGTATGACCGATCGTTTCACCAGTTATCTCCCTATATGGCAGTGATTACTTCAGCAGATCCTGATCATTTGGACATATACGGCACTGCAGAAGCCTTTCGTGAAAGCTTTGAACATTTTACATCGTTGATACGTCCAGGTGGGGCGTTAATTATGCGAACAGGGATAGACGTAAAGCCCATCTTGCAGAAAGGTGTGAAGCTATACACTTACTCCATGAATGAAGGTGGTGACTTCACCGCCGAGAATATTCGAACAGTAAAGGGTGAAATCCATTTTGATTTTGTTGCACCTACTGAGCGCATCAATGATGTACGTCTGGGTGTACCCGCATTGATAAATGTAGAGAATAGTGTTGCAGCAATGGCGTTGGCTTGGCTCAATGGCGTGACAGTGGATGAATTGAGAGTAGGAATATCTTCTTTCTCAGGCATTTATAGACGTTTCAATGTTGTATATAAATCAGATAAAGTGGTGTATATTGATGACTATGCCCATCATCCTACTGAATTGAGAGCGAGTATTGAATCTATTCGAAGCTTGTATCCCGGACGAAAGATTACTGGCGTGTTTCAGCCTCATTTGTATTCGCGCACACGTGATTTTGCAAAAGAATTTGCAGCCGAATTGACTAAACTCGATGAATTAATACTGTTGGATATCTATCCAGCACGTGAGCAACCCATCGCTGGAGTGGATGCAGAACTTATCATGAGCAATGTTAAACTGGATCAAAAAACTTTGTGCTCTACTGAAAAACTATTACCTTTACTAGCTGAAAAACAATTGGATGTGATTGTAACATTTGGTGCAGGAGATATTGATAAAATGGTGCCAAAAATTAAGGATTTTCTCAAAAAGGGAATTGAAAAAGCCGATTGAACTATTTTTTTATTCTCAAGGTATAGCTCTAAGATATGATCGGAGTACGAATCTTGATTTTTTTTCTCATTGAGTCATGATTTGGTTGTTATGTACGGAACGAAATATCCACTTTGTTTCTAGTTTGACATTTTTATTTAGCTTTTAGAAGCATATATCCATGCTCTTTTTTTTCAATACAGTTTTACGAATCAAGTTATATAAACATGCAACCGAAAATTAAATACATACTCATCACCATTTTTTCTGTGTTGACAGTGGTGTATTTGTTGTTTTCGATGCAGTTTTTTTCTGGGGTAAGAAATGTAAATGTTTGTAAACAGTTGCATATCAAGCTTGATGATGCTAACACTGTGAGGCTAATCAGTGAAAAGGATATTGCTCGATTGTTAGAGAATGAGCATTTGAATCCGGTGGGTAAGTCTTATTCTGTGATTCGAACTGAAAAGATTGAGCGATTTCTGAAAAGTCATCCAATGGTGAAACGAGCTGAATGTTATAAAACACCAGATGGGATGGTCAATGTCACTGTGCTGCAACGCACGCCAAAATTCAGGGTGGTCGGTTACCAAAGTTATTACATTGACCAAGACAAGGAAAGAATGCCCATTTCACCCAATTATGCTGCTTATATACCTGTAGTGTCAGGGAGAGTTACTTTGAGCATGGCTAAAGGGCAATTGTTTGATTTTGTGAGTTTTTTAGAAAAAAATCCGTTTTGGGATGCTCAGATTGAGCAAATTTATATACGAGATGACCTGAAAGTAGAATTGGTGCCACGCGTAGGCGATGCCATAATTTTATTGGGTAGTTTTGATAGGTACGAAGCCAAGTTAAAGAAGCTAGAAAAACTTTATACCAAAGGGTTCAATATCGTGGGTTGGAACAAGTATAAGGTGATCAATCTTGAGTACAAAGATCAAGTCGTATGTTCACGTAGTGAGTTTGTGATGCGGCCTGTAGTTTCCGATTCAGTTTCAATTGAAGTTAAAGATAGTATTATTGCAAAGAAAATATGATTTCAGATAAACAATTCGTTGCCATTGATTTAGGTGGTTCGTGTATCAGGGCTTTGGCTGCTGAGATGCAGACCAATGGAGCCATTAGAATACTTTCAGAAGAGAGTATTGAATCGGATGATGTAAAGTGTGGCATTGTAGAACAAACCGCATCTCCAAAAATCACAACGATACAGAGATACCTACAAAACAGTTCGAAAATACCCGAAATAACAATGGTGACAGTTGCTCTGGGAGCACGGACAATGAAGCAAATCCCTGTCACAGTAACCAAATTTGTGGGCAGAGAGCGAAAAGTCACACAAGAACTACTGGACGAGATGAAAATGGAATGTAAAACCTCCTTTCAACACACCAATATTTCAATTTATGATGTAATTCCCATTTCTTACGAGATAGACAGTGTACGAGTTTTTGAACCGCTCGGCAAACAAGGCACTCAAATCATTGGAAATTATAACCTCATCGTGGGCTCCTCTCAAATTAAAGATAAGTTGGATGCTTGCTTTGTACGTACTGGCTTGGTGTTAGAACACACCCCATTAGCTGTTGAAGCCCTATCTACAGTTTTGTTGGAAGATGCGGATAGAGAAGATGGTTGTGGATTGATCAATTTCGGTGCTTCGACAACTACTTTTGCAGCCTACAAAGAAGGAGTATTGCAGTATTTGCTAGTGGTGCCACTTGGTGCAAAAACCATTACAAAAGACATTCAGGACTTAGGAATTAGCTTTGCAAATGCCGAAAAATTGAAGTGTATAATGGGAAATGCATTAGAGTCAAAAGTCGATGATCCTGTATATGTACAAATACCAGCTGAGATAGAAGGAAAACCACCAGTTCGTATTTCTACACAATTTATTGCCACCATCATCGAGGCAAGAATGGAAGAACTTCTACAGCCCATTGTCGATGCCATTTCATTATTGCCTTTTTCGCTGGATGCTGGAATAGTTATTTCGGGCGGCGGTGCAAAATTGACAAATATAATAGACCTCATACAATCAAAAACTGACATGCCTACCCGCTACGGAAACCATACCGAATGGTTGTCTGATGACACGGATGAAAAGTATTATGATCCTAGTTATGCACAGCTAGTGGGAACTATCATTCTTACGGATGAATACCGAAAAAATCACCCAATAGAGGAAACGGTAGCCGACCCCGAAAAGAAACCAAAAATAAAAAAAGGTGGTAAGATTAGAGAAAAAGTGTCGCAAGGGTTCTTTAATTTTTTCAGCGATGAGAATCAAATGAATCAAAATAAATAGTTTCTTAATATGCATTTTAAAATGAGGATGAAACTGCGAGCAGGTACAAAATCCTTTTAAATTTTAAATTTCTAATTATTAATTACAAAATCACGTTATATGGGATATTTAGACGAAGGTTTACCAATTGCATTACCAGTGGTAGACAGTACAATTATAAAAGTCATCGGTGTAGGTGGCGGTGGTGGTAATGCGGTAAACCACATGTATCGTCAGGGAATTACTGATGTGACTTTCGTGGTGTGTAATACCGACAATCAGGCGTTGAATACTTCGCCCGTTCCCTACAAGATCCAACTAGGTGGTACCACTGCCGAAGGACTAGGAGCTGGTGGCAAACCCGAAGTGGCCAAAATGGCTGCCGAAGAATCCATTGCTGCTATTGAAAAAATGCTTGAAGATAATACCAAAATGGTATTTATCACTGCAGGTATGGGAGGTGGCACTGGCACTGGGGCTTCGCCAGTTGTAGCCAAAGCCGCTCATGATATGGGTATTCTCACAGTAGGTATAGTAACCATCCCATTTGCCTTTGAAGGAAATTTAAAAATTCGTCAGGCGCTGGAGGGTGTAGCCGCTCTTAGTCAGCATGTGGATGCATTGTTGGTGATAAATAATGAGAAATTGAAGGAAATACATCCTGACTTGGAACTTTCTAACGCATTTGCCAAAGCCGATGATGTGCTTACCAATGCAGCCAAAGCCATTGCAGAAATAATAACCGTGCCTGGCTATATCAATACTGACTTTGCCGATGTGTACAGCATCATGAAAGACGGTAATGTGGCTATTATGAATACTGGTTTTGCTTCGGGTGAGAATAGAATTACCAAAGCGATTGATGATGCATTGGTATCACCACTATTGAACACCAGTGACGTCAGTGGGGCAAGCAAGATATTGTTGAGCTTGTATTGTTCTACTACCGACCAAATAAAAATGGAAGAAGTGGAGCAAATCCACGACTTTATGAAGAAAGTGGGCGACAATGTGCAAGTTATATGGGGTGCCAGCTTTGATGACTCATTGGGTGAACGTGTCAAAATCACACTCATTGCCACAGGTTTTGACGTGAGTGACATCCCTGGCATGCCAAAGTCATTGGTTGAAAAACCTCAGCCACAAACAACTTCTTCTCCAAAAGTGATACACAGTTATGAGTCTGCTCAACCAGAGCTAAGTGCTTCACCTGAACCCGAATTAACAAAACCGATAGTGGATATGGATTTATCTTCTATTACGGAATTTGATTCAGAAGAACCCGCACCTAAACCAGATACTGACAAAGCATTCGAAATGTATTACGGAGCTGGATCAAAAGCCCCCGCCGAACCCGAACCAGAGCCCTCGCTTCCTACAATCACGCTAGACGACTTAGAAGACGAAGCCACCCTAAAAGATGTGGAGAACATACCTGCTTGGAAACGTAAATTGATGAGAGGATAATAATACCAACCGTAGACATAAAAATAAAATGGATTTATTCGATACAATTAGCAATGATATAAAAACAGCAATGATAGCGCGTGACAAAGTTGCGTTGGAGGCATTGCGTGGTGTGAAAAAAGAATTTCTTGAGGCCAAAACAGCGAAAGGTTCTGATGGAACCCTTGCTGATGAATTGGCGGTAAAAATTCTTCAAAAAATGGTGAAGCAACGCAAAGAGTCTGCACAGATATTCACAGAGCAAAATCGACCTGAATTGGCTGAAAATGAGTTGGCAGAACTAAAGGTGATAGAGAAATATCTGCCTGCACAGATGTCTGATGCAGAACTTGAAGCGGCAGTGCAAGAAATAATTGCAACACTTGGAGCCACTGGGCCTCAAGACTTGGGCAAGGTAATGGGAGTTGCTAGCAAACAATTGGCTGGTAAGACAGAAGGTCGATTGATATCCGAAAAAGTGAAAGAAGTTTTAGGAAGATAATAATTGTTTTTTGATGTTAAGGAGTCTCTTGGGTGTGAATTCAAGGGGCTCTTTGTTTTATGTCTCTATGTGGTTTAATCTCCAATTTTAGCACGCAAAATACGCAAATGGCAAAAATAAACGCTGATTTATAACCACATAGCACACATAGATACATAGCAAATCTACTATGTGTACTTTACAGGAGATATTAACCAACCAACCTTCTATTGTCATCCTATGTACCTCTGTGGTTAAATCTCCAATGCTGGAATGCAAAATACGCAAAAACCACAAATGAACACTGATTTATAACCACATAGACCACATAGATACATAGCGAATCTGTATTGAGATTTCGATTTATCGGAATCTACTATGTGTACTTTACAGGAGAAATTAACCAACCTTCTATTGTCATCCTATGCACCTATGTGGTAACTCTTCAATGCTGGAACGCAAAATACGCAAACGGCACAAATGAACGCTGATTTATAACCACATAGACCACATAGATACATAGCAAATCTGCATTAAGATTTCGATTTATCGGAATCTACTATGTGTGCTTTATAGAGAAATATACCAACTTTCTATTGTCATCCTATGTCCCTATGTGTTTAATTTTCAATGTTGGAACGCAAAATACGCAAAAGCCACAAATGAACGCTGATTTATTCACCTGCTTCGTACTGCAATATCTCAATCACTTCATGATGTTTTAACCACATGTAAATAGCTATTTTTGCATACAAAATCGGATTATTTTCGATTTACTGTGCAAAAATAGCTATATTTGTCCCATTAAAATATTTTAATGGAACAAATGACAAGAAAAGACGCATTCAAGCAATTTGGAATAATCCCTTTCGATACGGCAACATTGAAGTCTTTGCTGGATGATTATAAGTCACCCAATGATAAAGTTGCGATGATGGAAAAGGACGGAGACTTGATTAGACTCAAGCGAGGTCTATTTGTGGTATCTCCCAAAATACACAACCGTCCTTTGTCTAAAGAATTAATTGCAAATCACATTTATGGCTCTTCATACGTGACTTTGCAAACAGCACTATCTTTTTATGGTTTAATTCCTGAGAGGGTACAAACAGTATGCTCAATGACTACCAAACGAAGTCGTACTTTTATTAATTCACTAGGAACCTTTGATTTTAAGACTGCTTCCATGCCTTACTACTCAATAGGTGTGCGCCAAGAAATAGTAAATGATGAATATGCATTTCTTATTGCTACTCCAGAAAAAGCACTGTGCGATATGATTATTGAATCAAGTAGATTAAAGTTGCAATCTGTCAAAGCTATGCGTAATTATTTAGAAGAGGACTTGCGTATTGATTTGACTGTTATTCCAGATTTTAATTCGCAGATTGTTGCACAATGTATAGAAGTCAGTTCAAAGAAAAGAGAACTTAGATTACTTTATAAACTACTAGAAGAATGAATGTATTTGACAATATGCTATCTCGTTATGAGATAAAAACGAATGAAGATTATAGCAATGCTTTACATGAGGTGATGCAACAAATTACACTTGCAGGGCTTTACAGAGGAGGTTTTTTTGAATATGCTGCTTTTTATGGTGGCACATGTCTTCGCATTTTTCATCAACTGCAAAGATTCTCTGAAGATATGGACTTTTCACTCTTACAGCCAAATAAGAATTTTAGGCTCGAAGACTATTTCACTCCAATAATCAACGAATTTGGTGCCCTAGGCCGTGAAGTGGTTATCAATAAGAAATCAAAGAAAAGCGAATCAAATATAGAATCAGCTTTCCTAAAAGATGATACAGCAATTTATAATCTTCAGTTTAGGACAGAACGAAACATCAAAATGAAAATTGAGTTGAACGTCAATCCTCCTCTTGGATTTTCTACTGAACCGAAGCTGCTACTTCTTCCTTATTCATTTATGACACGCTGCTATACAATGCCTTGTCTATTTGCTGGGAAGATGCATGCATTGATGTATCGGAAATGGAATAACAGAGTGAAAGGGAGAGATTGGTATGATTTTGAATGGTATGTAAGAAATGGAGTTGCTCTCGATTTTGAGCATTTCTGCCAGCGCACACAACAGTTTCAAGGAATTTCTAATGAATCAATATCTCAAGAGTTATTTAGGAAAATACTGAAAGAGAAGATAGCAGGTACAAACATAGAACAGGTAAAAGCCGATGTTAGACCATTTATTAAAGATGCTTCTGAAATGAATATCTGGTCAGTAGATTATTTCACACAACTTGTTGATATGATGAAAATATCATAGTACTGTGTTTTTCACATTAGAAAAACAGGATTGTGAAAAATTAAATTTACGGCTTTTTCAAAAATGCATTGACTATGAATGCTTTAAATGACGAGGGTGCCTCATTGGACACCCTCGTTGAAAATATAGTGACCTCGGCGGGATTCTAACCCGCGACCTTCAGAACCGGAATCTGACGTTCTATACAGCTGAACTACGAAGCCTTAAACGTTATGCCTCTTGGTATCTGATGATGGTCTGAGCACGATCAGGGCCCACGGAAACTATCATAACAGGCACTTCAAGCTCTTGTTCCAAAAATGAAACATAGGCATTAAACTCTTCGGGAAATTCATCCTCACTTTGCATTTGAGTCATGTCTGTTTGCCAACCAGCGAGTTCTACATACACTGGTTCAGCGCCATCATTCAGGTCAAAAGGAAATTGCTCCACTTCCTCTCCATCGATTTTATATGCTACACATGCCTTGATGGTCTCAAAGGTGTCCATCACGTCACTTTTCATCATAATGAGTTGAGTGACACCATTTACCATGATGGCATATTTCAACGCCACTAAATCTATCCATCCACAACGACGCGGGCGCCCTGTTACCGACCCAAATTCACAACCAATATTTCGCATTTGGTCGCCAGTTTCATCGAACAACTCAGTTGGAAATGGACCACTGCCCACACGAGTACAATAGGCTTTGAAAATACCAAACACATCACCTATTGTATTGGGAGCAATGCCCAAACCGGTACATGCACCTGCGCAAATGGTGTTGGACGATGTAACAAAAGGATACGAACCAAAGTCTATATCTAGCATAGTGCCTTGTGCACCTTCTGCAAGGACTCTTTTTTCTGAACGAAGTGCGTCATTAACAAAATGCTCGCTATCTATTAAATCAAATTCCTTAATGCATTCTATGCCTTCGAACCATGCTTTTTCCAATTCGGTTAAGTCATACGCAAAGTCATATTGACTCAATATTTGCTTATGACGTGCCACTGCTGCTTGGTATTTTTCGTCAAAATTATGAAGAATGTCACCTACACGAACACCGTTACGACTAATTTTATCAGTATAAGTTGGTCCAATACCTTTTCCAGTAGTTCCAATTTTACCTTCACCTTTTGCCGACTCATAAGCTGCATCCAGCAAACGGTGAGTAGGCAATATCAAATGAGCTTTCTTTGATATTTTCAATCGCTCGGTAAGCGGATGCCCCGATGCTTTCAATGCATCAACCTCAGCTTTAAACAGTGCTGGATCAAGCACTACACCATTACCAATCACATTCACCTTGTCGCCCTGAAAAATGCCAGAAGGTATTGATCTCAATACAAATTTCTTGCCTTCAAATTCTAAGGTGTGACCTGCGTTTGGACCACCTTGAAAACGTGTAATCAAATCGTAATTAGGAGTGAGTACATCTACCACCTTACCTTTTCCTTCGTCACCCCATTGGAGACCCAAAAGTACATCTACTTTCATTGCTTTTAATTTAGCCCCCTAACCCCGCCAGCTGGCGGGGGAATAGAGAGACGTTTCTATTTTACAATCATGCCCTTCTGCGTTCGAAGTCATTATTCTGGGCATGAGTGTTTAGTTTGTTAATATTGATTTTTAGAGATCAGATTGCTTGTCCCGACTCGGCGGGAGAACTCGCACATATAAATATTTCCTTGTGAGTTGGTATTTATTTGTTGTGCTCGTTTCATTGCTTATTTGTAATTTTATTATTTCTTCTTCAATAGTTCCGCACATTTGGAACATAGCCCATAGATGTACAAGGAATAATGAGACATGGTAAACCGTGCAAATGTCTTGGACTGGATAGCAGTTCGTATTTGCTTATCGGAAAACTCTTTGATTTTGCCACAGTTGGTGCACACGGAGTGATTATGAGTGTTGCTCCCAAATGCTTTTTCATACTGAGCAAATTTTCCACCCAACTGATGCTTCACCACCAGTTTACAAGCCAGTAAAAGCTCTAAAGTATTGTACACTGTAGCCAAACTAACGCGGTAATTCTCCTTCAACAAATTGTATAGAATCTCGGCATTAAAATGTCCTTCAAAAGAGTATATACGCTCCAAAATTGCATAACGCTCAGGGGTTTTCCGATGCTGATGCAATACAAGATATTCAGTGAAAATTTCTCGAATGGATTCGTATGAATGTTCCTCTTTCATTATGCCGTATTTAGCAGTCAACAAAAGTACTACTTTTTGTGCAATTACCTGATATTAATCTCTTAAAAATAACAATTCTTGTTTTACTTCATTACAAATGAACAATTTAGACCGCTCTGTTGAATCCTCAAAATCAGAAACGACCCGCTGAACAGTTATCACCACTTCTTCACTCATTCTACATAGTTTGGCCAGCGCAACACCTATGCTTTTGTAAAGTTGAAAATCATCTGTGGAGCTGAGTTGGTTACTTCGCTGTACCACCAATTGAACATCGTCATAACTCATAAGATGCGTAATACGTGTGGTAAGCATAAATCCTATAATTTGAGACCATTTCGCATTGCTATTAACACATCTTATTACTAAAGATGGTGAATAAGCCAATTTTGACAATAAATTCATGGTGATTTGCTCAGCCATTTCTACATTGTCAATCGTTTCAATCCACTCCAGAACGAAGGACATTTTCATTTTTTCTGGTGGATACAACAAGGTGGACATTATCATGGTCTCTCTTATTTTCAAGTTCCAAAGCAGTTTTGCCAGCTCTTCATTTGGCTCATATCCCCGTGCCAGCTCTTTCATCCTAACGATGGACACTCCATAATTTTTTTTGTAAACCAGACCACTTTCATGCATTTTAGTAGCTGTGACTCCACTCATTGAAAGTCTGATTTTTGACTTTATCTCCGATATTACGACTTCAAATGAAGGTGAAATAAAGCTGTATTGATTAATTGATTGATTCTTTTCCATTGGTTATTAATTGATTGCGAAAACTATTGCATTTTTTATGGTAAACTATTGTGTAAAATCAAAGCTAGTATTATCTTTGCAGACCGAAAACATGGTGATTATAGCTCAGTCGGTTAGAGCGTCGGATTGTGGTTCCGAAGGTCGCGGGTTCGAGCCCCGTTTTTCACCCTTGACTTAAAAAAGGAAGAACATGCCGTTCTTCCTTTTTTGTTTTGTGCCAATTATCGGTCTGCTAGAATGCAAAATTACGACAAATAATCGAAAAATCATTAACCTATCTTTGCAGAAAAAGTATTACTTTTGCACCCGATTGTATCATGAGTATTTATATCTAAATCAAGTGAAATGAAAGTATTGAAATTTGGCGGAACATCCGTAGGTTCAGCCACTCGCATGAAGGAAGTAGCAAAATTAATAGGTGATGGTGAGCAAAAAATCGTTGTACTATCAGCCATGTCTGGCACCACCAATTGTTTAGTTGAGATTTCTGACTACTATTACAAAATGAACATCACAGGGGCAATGGAGAAAATCAATGTGCTTGTGGCTAAATATGATGATGTAATTGATGAGTTATACACGGATGAAGCCATTAAATTGGAAGCAAAAACAGCTATCAATTTGCATTTCGAATACCTTCGTTCTTTTTCCAAATCAACATTTACTTTATTTGAAGAAAAAGCAGTCTTGGCAGAAGGCGAAATGCTTTCTACCACCATGTTTCAATTATACCTTCAGGAACTTGGGCTAAACAGCGCACTACTTCCAGCACTAGATTACATGCGGTTGGATAAGAATGCCGAACCTGATATGGTTTTCATCACCGAAAATGTCAAAAAGCAATTGGAACTCATTCCTGACAATGATATATACATTACACAAGGTTACATTTGCAGAAACTTTTATGGCGAAGTGGACAATCTTCAACGTGGTGGTAGTGACTACACAGCCTCACTGGTGGGCGCGGCTGTAAAAGCCTCTGAAATTCAGATATGGACTGACATTGATGGCATGCACAACAATGACCCTCGTATTGTAGAAGGAACGAAGCCAGTACCAGTTCTTCATTTCGAAGAAGCAGCAGAGCTTGCTTATTTTGGAGCGAAGATACTTCACCCTACATGCATCCTTCCCGCAAAATTAGCCAATATTCCTGTTCGACTTCTAAACACCATGGAACCTGAAGCTCCTGGCACGCTGATTTCTACTATCAGCAAAAAAGGCAAGATTGAAGCTGTAGCAGCCAAAGACGGTATTACAGCCATTAAAATAAAATCTGGGCGCATGCTTTTAGCCCATGGCTTTTTACGCAAAGTGTTTGAAATTTTTGAGACCTATCAAACTCCAATTGACATGATCACCACGTCTGAGGTTGGCGTGTCTGTGAGCATTGACAATGCCAAACGACTGGACGAGATTGTCAATGAATTGAAAAAATTTGGAACCGTAACAGTGGACAAAGACATGGTAATTGTGTGTGTAGTAGGCGACATGCCGTATGAAAACATTGGGTTTCAAGCCAAAATAGTTGGCGCTCTCAAAGAAATACCCATCCGAATGATATCCTATGGAGGCAGCAATTACAATGTGTCATTTCTGCTGAAAGCTACCGACAAAAAGCGTGCACTGAATGCATTGAGTGATGCATTATTCAATTAAGATGCAGTCATCATCCGATTCATATAATTGTTTATATTTTCAACAATCTCAACACAAAACAGGCTTGAGATTGTTAAGTACAAAAGTTTATTCCGTTTCATTTCCTAAAAAGTAATATTATGTTAAAAGGTAATTTTCCAATAGAAAAATTCAAGGGCATAGAAACTCCCTTTTATTATTATGATTTAAATGTGTTGCGTCAAACCCTTGCCACCATCAACGAGCAAACTGAGCAACACGATTTTCATGTGCACTTTGCGATGAAAGCCAATGTAAATCCAGAGGTGCTACGTGTAATAAAAGAAGCAGGACTGGGAGCAGATTGCGTAAGTGGAGGTGAAGTTCAAGCTGCAATTGACGCTGGAATTTCTGCATCTAAAATTGTATTTGCAGGGGTTGGAAAAGCTGATTGGGAAATAGAATTGGGTTTGAAAAATGATATTTTTTGCTTCAATGTAGAATCTATACCAGAATTGCAAGTGATAGACGAGTTGGCCAAACAAAACAACAAAACTGCTAATGTTGCACTACGCATCAATCCCAATGTTAGTGCCAATACGCATCATTACATTACCACTGGGCTGAATGAAAACAAGTTTGGAATTAACATGTCTGAGCTGGAAAGCGTGATTGGCCAATTCGATGGACTGAAAAACGTAAAACTGATAGGTCTCCACTTCCATATCGGGTCGCAAATAACTGACATGACTTCTTTTCAAGCCTTGTGCATCAGAGTGAATGAAATACAAGAATTATTCATTGCCCAACAAATCAAAATAGAACACATCAACGTAGGTGGCGGACTAGGCATCAACTACGAACATCCTAATCATTTCCCAACACCTGATTTTGAGTCCTATTTCAAAGTATTTAAAAATCACTTAACTCTTCAAGCGAATCAAACCCTACACTTTGAACTAGGAAGGGCTGTGGTAGGACAATGCGGAACACTCATATCTAAAGTGTTATATGTAAAAGAAGGGACTTCAAAAAAGTTTGCCATACTTGATGCTGGATTTACTGATTTGATACGCCCTGCACTTTATCAAGCCTATCACCGCATCGAAAATCTTACTTCAACAGGTGCTGAGCAAGTGTATGATGTGGTTGGCCCTATCTGTGAATCGTCAGATACTTTTGTTAAAGACTACTCGATGAATGCTACACAACGTGGAGATCTGATTGCATTGCGGTCAGCTGGTGCTTATGGTGAAATTATGGCATCACAGTACAATCTACGCAAACTGCCTAAAGCATATACTTCTGATCAACTAATCTAATTGGGTACTAATAGCCCGAATTTAATAGAAAGACTTATGGAATTATACGGTTTTCATTTCTCTACGTTTGAACTTATTGTTGTTGCACTACTCATCATTGCTTTCGGTCATCAGTTGTATTTCTATTTGAGATACATCAATGGTGTGTTGAGACACAATGCAAGAATCAATAAAGGTAAAATTGGGTTTAGAAATGAACAACCGCCTGTTTCCATTGTCATTTGCGCAAAAGATGAATCAGTTAATCTAAGAAATTTTTTACCCAGTGTTTTACAACAGGATTACCCAACTTATGAAGTAATCGTGATTAATGATGGGTCGTCTGATGACACGGAGGATTTGCTTAAAGATTTCAAGAAAATATACAAGAATCTTAAATCCACATTTGTGCCAGCAGAAGCTAGTAATTTCAGTACCAAGAAGTTGGGACTGACACTTGGTATAAAAGCCGCAGCCTATGATTGGTTGCTTTTTACCGATGCTGACTGCAAGCCACATGACAAACAGTGGATCGCTAAGATGGCTCGAAATTTTCATCCCGAAACCGAATTTGTGTTGGGATATGGCGCCTACTTTTCAGGTAAAGGTCTATTAAATAAGTTAATAAATTATGATACCTTATTCATCGCATTGCAATACCTTGGCATGGCTGCAAGCAAGAAACCGTACATGGGTGTAGGAAGAAATATGGCATACCGCAAACAGACATTCTTTGACCAAAAGGGATTTGCCTCCACACTCCATCTTCAATCTGGGGATGATGACTTGATGGTCAATAAGGCCGCAAACTCACGAAACACATCCATCGAAATATCTCCTGATAGCATCACCTACTCCGAACCTAACAAAACATTCAAAGGTTGGTTTTATCAAAAGGAACGACATCTGTCTGTGTCTTCGTATTATACAGCAATTAGTAAATTCAGACTTGGCATTGAACCGCTCACCAGAGGGCTGTTTTATATGAGTTTGATTCTCACCCTGTGTGTAGGTGGGCTTTTATCTTCCATTGTAGGTGGTGTGCTCTTTCTGTCTCGTTTTGTAGTTCAACTAGTAGTGATCAACAAGTCTGCCAAACATTTTGGAACACCAAGGTTTTATAGCACCTTACTTCTTTTTGATATTTACCTTCCATTAGTAAGTCTATACATTTACACCACCAATTCTTTCTCCAAATCAAAAACTATTCGCTGGAAATAACTGATATGTAGTTGAAATATGTAATTAAATCTTAGAACTACTTACAATTAGAGTAAGCCAAACCAATGAGTGTTTTAGTGTGTTTTGAGGTTTGATATTATGGTAACCAACTCACTCGTTATATTGTCTTTTGCGTGATGTGGCTGTAGTTGATCTTTTCGTTCAATTGTTAATTAACATTAAAGATTCATCTATAATATAGGGGTAAAGCAATGGTCAACTGTCTTAGTTACTGTGTTTCTATGTGTAAATACCCTGTTTGCAGTTTCATTGATATTGCATGTGTAACAAAAGTTTATTGTAATTTTGGCATCGTTTTTAGTTAACAGTGGCTGAAAGTATGATATTGTAGGTGCAGAGGAAAGTGAGTAGATTTTGAGAGGATGATTGTTGTGTATGATAACTCACTGGTTGCGAGGTAATCAATATCATAACATGTAAATCAATTCTTGTCTTTACTTAGTCTCAGGAAATTAATCAATAATTTTTAATTCAAACAAATAATAATTCAAATTTTTATCAAAATGAAAAAAATGAAATTTTTTGGAGTAATTGCTGCTTTGTCATTGGTAGCTTTTAGTAGTTGTAAAGAAGAAGTGGTAGTTTCTTCGCCCATCACCGTTGCTACGAAAGACTCAGCAACAATATCAGGTTTTGTAACCGCAGATCTCAATCTTCAGAAAGCAGGAAATGAAGCTGTACCAGCAGGAACTCAATTGATGGTTACCATACCATACTCAGACTTAAATTCTTCGGCATCAGGTACATGGCAGAAATTTATAGTAACAGTAGGTGATAGTGGTAAATACTCAGTAAAAATACCAACCAATACAAAAGGAGTTCGTGTTACAATTGCTCCAATGCCATTTACTTACAACCAAGTTCAGGCTTATGCAGGTGGCGCACAAGTGCCTGCTTTGAAATTGCAATTTAGTGCTGCCTCTAATCCCCCATACACATACATCTCAAGTCAAAATGCTTCCTTGAATCTGAATTATGGAATTACTTCAGGTGGAGCTGTTGGTGTCGAAAAAGTATTAATATCAGGTAAAGCCAAAGCTGATACCAATGCAGAACTATTGGGACTGGAAAATTTGCCCGATGGAACAAAAATAATCTTTACTGCCTCTGGATGGGCTGATTCTACTACAGTTCAGAATGGACAGTATTCTATGTATATCCCAAAAGGTGTGTCAGTGACTTATAAAATATCAGCTATTATCAGCACAAGATATTACGTATATGATTCAGATACCATCTCAAAATCAACTTACAAAGTTGAGGATAGATTATACAATATCACCAGTACCATTACAAGTTCTACTATTAATCCTAAAGCTGATATTACGACCACCTCTAGTGGTACTCTAGTTGTAAATCCGGATGTTACAACCGTTACACTTTCTGGAACTGTAACTATAATGATAGGTAGTAAACCTGTTTCTGTTCCTGATGGCACAGTGTTGTATTTCTATAATTCTTTGCAAACATGGGGTAAGTCAGTGAATGTAAATGGAGGAAAATATTCAATATCAGTTCCTGCTAATTCAAATTTGAATTTCAAATACACAGTTAATTCATCAACTTATTCGAACTCTTCCAGCATTTCTACAGGAGTAAAAGACCAGTTGACAAAGAATATCAATGGAAATACAGTTAACTAAGTAGAAGAAACAAACAATTAAGAAAAATGAAACGAGTACGACAAATAAACTTTGACACACAAGGAAAAGTTTATGTGCGAGTTCCATCTGACAACTAAAATTTAAATTACAACAGATGAAAAATACAATTAATATATTCCTGTTACTACTTGTGATTAGCGTATTGCCAATGCAAGCCCAAACTGCAGGTGACGACTTTCAGCCACATGCTGGGACAGTTGCAATAGGTGCTAGTGCTAATATCTCTAATCTGTTTTTTAACATGGGCACAGATCCTCAAGTGCCTTCGCTTTGTGCAAGATATTATTTGCTAGACAAGACAGCGATTAGGGCTACCTTTGGCGTTAACTATAACAATAAACTTGATAAATTCAATGTTCGTGATGATGCTGCATTTGTTAATGATCCATTAAGCAACAAAGAGGTGATAGACACAAAAAGAACGATTGCTACTAACTATAGCACATCTCTAGCACTGCAACAATACTTCGGAGAGTCTAAACTTAGAGGATTTGTAGGAATTCAAGGCTTGTTTGGAACTGGATCAGGAAGTGTTTCAAACACTTTTGCAAACCCAATGAATGCAATTAATCCAAAACCATCAAGTTTTTCTACAAATTATTTGGTGGATGACGCACGCGTGTTGGAAAATCGCACACAGACTGTTTACAGTGTGGGTGGTGGTGTGATAGCTGGTTTTGAGTATTTTATGATGCCTCGCCTATCCATTGGAGGAGAAATTAGCCTTAATGCAATCTACACAAAGGCAGGACAAACAAGTACAAAGTCTGAAAGTGTAGTGAATGGGGAGGTTGTTACAACTGACAAGGTTACTGGTGCTGGAGGTTCTGAATTGGAAATTAAATCTTTAGGTTACGGACATCAGGATTTCAATAATCAAATTGGCGTCTATATCATGTATCATTTCTAATCCCGAATGTGGATGATAGACTTCAGAGTCTGACACCAATTTTAAATTACAAATGCCGAATACTATTCCAATAGTTATTCGGCATTTATTTTTATATACAAATTGAGGATTACTTCATCTGAAAAAAGCTAAAATTGACGTTGCCATAATTTCTATGACTTTCGAAGTTGGGGTGACTTTCAAAGTTGGATTTTGCAGAATGTTCCAATACGAATAAACCATCCGGTTTGAGCAATTGATGTGAGAAGATTAGATTGGGGATTTCGTCAATTTTATCCAACTCATAAGGTGGATCAGCAAATATCATATCAAACTTAAAGTGGCAACTGGCTATGTACTTAAATACATCGGTTTTGACAAGTGTAAGTGAGTCTATTTTCAGTTCGGCACAAACTTTTCGTATGAATGCACAGTGTCTTTCGTTTTGTTCTATGGAGATAACGATGTTCGCGCCCCTTGATACAAATTCTACCCCTATACCTCCTGTCCCAGCAAATAAATCCAGCACCTCAATGCCTTCGAAATCTATCCTGTTGTTAAGCAGGTTGAACAACCCCTCTTTGGCAAAGTCAGTTGTGGGCCGAGCTGTGATGTTGCTTGGTGCACTTATTCTACGCCCTTTATATAATCCGCTTATTATTCGCATGTTATGTTTTTTACATAGTGATTAAGTAGTTTTGCATACGTTGAGTTCGTTTTGCTTTGGAACACATGTAGAGGCACTTTGTCAACATCCAATGAAAACTGTTCGAAAGTTTTTAGCACGTAGTAAACCAGATCTTCGGCAGAGTTGATGGAAAAGGTATTCAAGAGCAGTGGTTTACCGCTTGCCAATAGTAGTATTTCAAATGCATTATCCCTAATAAGAATGGTTGCCATGTTACTAGCGTGTATTTTGAATCTATCGGTGATGAAATAGCTGAGATGGTGTTCAATGTTTAGTTTGGGATAGAGTGTGCTCATTGCCAGTTCCAACTCCACAGGCAATGCGTAAATATTAACGGCTTCAAGCGGTGCCAACAAGCTAAATTGAATCACGCTAGACGTTGGAATGTCAAATTGAAATTTCAAAAAGTCTTGAATATTGTCCTTTTTGAATAAATCATTGGGAATCAGTGTGTAAATGTCTGATTCAAATACAATCCTCACTGATTGGTACAGCAGTTTTGACTCAATTACATCGTTGAAAACGGAAATTATTTCATTGTGCGATAGATTGTGAACAGTTCCGATGTTTTTTGATGCTACAAGTTTCTTGTCAGCATGTTCGAATATATCAAAAGTGGTCTCTTTGTCAGATAGACAAATAATCAGATGATAAGGATTGATGCCCGAAAGGCTCAAATCAATGGGTTGAGAATCAGAAGTACTCATGAATAGAATCGCAAGTTATTAAATAAGCTACAAATTTAGGAAAGATAATTCAATAGCCATCTTATTCGGGGGATTAAGTCCGTAGTATTTTGAAAAACTATGTATCTTTGTGGTAGATATTGGCATTTGTAGTCAGCGATATAACTTTCATATCTCACGAAAATAAAAATATTGGTATAGGCGCTTAGACCGCCCTTATTTGTGACAATAATATTCAAAGAGCAACTCCCAAGGAGTTAAATGTAAATAACCCTGTAAGCTTGCGCAACAGGGGGATACGAATATCTCAACATCAACAACCCCGAAGTGGGTTGAACAACAATGTCATAACAACATTCAACCCACTTCGGGGTTGTGTATCTGAGGGTGTCATTAACCCCCAGTTGTGCTTCGCTTACTGGGGGTTATTCACATTAAACCCTTTCAGGGTTTGGTTTCACATGACAAAATGTGTTCTATGCATACGTTTAAATAAAACAAACAAATCACCATGTTTATTATCAACAATATAAATAGGGCGGTCTAAACGTCTATACCAATAAAAATCACAAAAAATGATATTCAGATGATTGAAAACTTAAACAACAAATTTGATGACAGAGCAAAGGATTGGGATAAGAATAACATCCATCACCTGCGCTCAGTAGCTATTGCGGAGCGAATGCAATGGATGATGCCTCTGGATAAAACCATGACAGCTTTGGAGTATGGAGCTGGAACAGGAATACTCAGTTTTCTACTATGTGAGCAATTTTCGAAGATTACATTGATGGACAATTCGGAGGGGATGATTGATGTGTGCAAAGAAAAAATTGCTTCATGTGGAGTGACAAATATCGAAGCACTGGTTCATGATTTGGAAAAACAGGAGTATGTTGGATCTGTGGATGTGATTTACTCGCAAATGGTGTTACATCATGTTGAGAATGTGGAGTATTTGATTAATTCAATGTATGGCATTCTCAATGCAAGTGGCTGGTTGTCAATAGTTGATTTGTATGAAGAAGATGGAACGTTTCATGAAGTGGATGCAAAGGTACATTATGGTTTTAACCCGGAAGATTTGAAGCATTTGATAGAGAAATGTGGTTTTACTAACGTAAAATACGAGCCTTGCTTTGAGATGAAGAGGGACAACGGGAAGATCTATCCTATCTTTATTTTAGTAGCACAAAAACAATAATATCCGAATGAAAAGATTTGTTTTACTATCCGTTTTGATAAGTCTAGTGTGCATCACACTACAGTCGCAAGAATTCAGTTCGTGTGAAAACCTGAGTACTTTTGATAAAAACAGAAAACCTGACTTGGGAATAGTCATCAGTTCAGGTGATGCCGAAACGGTTTGGAATGCGCTTCGTCTTGCAGTGGTTGCACAGTCCAAAGGTGACAGTGTGGTAATATTTGTAGTTAACAAAGCTGTAGATGTATTTATAAACGGCGATAAAAAATTTGATGTTTTTAAACTAAGCAGAGATTTGACGGCAAAGAACGTCGATATTTACACCTGTGCTACTTGTGCCAAAGCCCGCAATACTGAAAATGTCCAGATGTGTACCATCACTTCCATTTATGATATGTATGCTATTATCAACAACAGTAAGAAAGTCATCAGTTTTTAATATAAATCATCATTTTAAATTACGATGAAAACGACACATATACTCAATATTCATAGACAGTACAGCCAGTTTCTTAGGTTGCATCCTAGTTTGTTTACATATCGTGAGCGGATGGAACTGAAAAAGATTTTCCGAACCCATTATCCAGTTATATTTGAAAAGGAAACTAACATAGGCAGAGGCATTTCGGATAAAATCAGTGTGGTGGAAATCCTGCTCAATGAAGTAGGATTGGGCAAGGCTGCTGTGGTGAGTGTGTTGGTGTATGAGTTGGTGAAATCGAAGATTTATACAGTCGAAGAGCTAGAGTCTGTCTTTGATACCAAGCTTGCTTCCATCATCAATGGGATGATGCGCGTGGCCGAACTCTATGCTAGAAACACTTCGCTCGAAACCGAGAATTTCAGAAAGTTATTTCTAACCTTTGCAGAAGATATTAGGGTTATCCTTATCATTATCGCTGAGCATTTGCAAATAATGAGGACGCTTTTAAATCACCCCGAACAATCGATACAAAGTGTTGCTCGCGAGAGTTCATTCCTCTATGCTCCGTTGGCACATAGAATGGGCTTGTATAAGATAAAGACAGAACTGGAAGATTTGTCACTTAAATACACCAACCGAGAGATTTATAATGAGATAGCTGCCAAACTCAATGAGACAAAATCCTCGCGCGAAAATTATATTGCTGAATTCATTGAACCATTGTCATCGAAGCTCAATGAGCTAGGATATAAGTATGAAATTAAGGGAAGGACGAAGTCTATTCATTCTATTTATAATAAAATTAGGAAGCAAAACACAAGTTTCGAGAAGATTTATGATTTGTTTGCCATACGGGTGATATTTGATGTGCCAGTTGATAAGGAAAAAGCGGCATGTTGGCAGGCTTATTCAATTGTTGCAGATATGTATCAGCCTAATCCAAAGCGTCTTAGAGATTGGTTGTCCATCCCTAAGTCCAATGGGTATGAGAGTCTTCATACCACAGTGCTCGGTGCCGAAGGTAAGTGGATAGAAGTTCAGATTAGAACTGTTCGCATGGATGAAGTTGCCGAGATGGGTCTGGCAGCACACTGGAAATACAAAGGAATCAAGAGTGAGTCGGGGATGGATGAATGGTTGAAAAGCATCAGAGAGATACTTGAAAATCCTGAGCTCAATGCGGTGGACTTTATGGATGAGTTTAAGCTCAATCTGTACGACAAGGAGGTATTTGTATTTACACCCAAAGGTGATTTGCATCGACTACCCAAAGGAGCCACAGTGTTGGATTTTGCATTTTCGATTCATTCAAACCTTGGTACTAAATGTGTGGGTGCCAAAGTAAATGGAAAGAACATGTCCATTAAGCAGGTGTTGAACAATGGTGATTCGATAGAGATACTCACTTCGCCGACTCAAAAGCCCACTACTGCTTGGCTACATGTGGTCACTACTTCAAAAGCTAAGAATAAAATCCGTCAAGCATTAAAGGAAGTAGAATTCAAAGATGCAGAGCTTGGACGGGAATTGATCCTTAGAAGATTTAAGAATTGGAAGATAGATTTGGATGATGGAAAAATATCTCGTCTTGCCAAGAAACGTGGTTATAAAACAGTTAGCGATTTTTATCAAGACATTGCATCAGAGAAGTTAGATATGCTCATCCTTCGGGATGCGTATCTCAATTTGGACAAGGTAACGCTTATCGAGCAACCTGAGAGTAGAAGAGCAGACACATTTGTACAAGAGAGTCCAGTGATGGATTCGAATAGTAAAGAAGATGTGCTTATCATAGGTTTGGATTTAAAGAATGTGGAATTTAAATTGGCTAAATGTTGTAACCCTATTTTTGGTGATGAGGTGTTTGGATTTGTGTCTGTAGTGGGTGGTATCAAGATTCACCGAACAGATTGTCCCAATGCTCCGCAGATGATAGCTCGGTTTGGTTATCGAATAGTGAAAGCGCGTTGGCACGGCAAGTCAGTAGGTGCTCACTATCCAATTACTTTACGCATTATAGGGAATGATGATATTGGTATAGTTACCAATGTCACATCATTAATTTCAAAAGAAAAAAATATCTCTTTACGTTCCATTTCTATCGATTCTACCGATGGATTGTTTCAAGGTAACCTTACTATTATGGTGGGTGATACTAAAGATTTGGAAGCAGTGATTAAGAAAATAACGACTATAAAGGGTGTGAAAAATGTGAGTCGTTCGTAAATAATGTAATACTTAAAAATAGAAAGAATATGTTTTCAGGAATAATTGAAGAGGCTGCACAAGTAGTGGCGCTAAAGAAAGACAAAGAAAACTTACACATTAGCATGGAGTGTACGTTTACAGGCGAATTGAAGATAGATCAAAGTGTGGCTCACAATGGTGTGTGCTTGACGGTGGTGTCGATTGACGGTAATCAATACACGGTTACGGCTATCAAGGAGACATTGGATAGAAGCAATTTGGGTAAGCTCAAAGTGGGTTCGAAAGTGAATCTGGAACGTAGCATGATGATGAATGGCAGACTGGACGGACATATTGTACAAGGTCATGTGGA
>CANIXM010000002.1 GCA_947471245.1 Paludibacteraceae bacterium
AATTATCATACTGCCTTCTTTTTCCTATCTCATAATCTTTTTCCAGGTCGCAACTCGATTATCTAACATCAGGCGCCTTACAATAACTTACTTAGTTGTTTATCAGCACTTTTTGAATCACCTTGCCATTTCTTAATAAATACACACCTGCTTGGTCCCAATTCAATTCGTTCCATCCGTCAATGGTTACAATTGTTTTTAGTAGCTGACCATTCATGCCGAATAATTGGGCTGTTTCGCCTTCATCGGCCTTGAAATATAAAAGACCATTTTCTTCTTTGATCTGAATTCGTTCAAAGCTAGTGGTATTAAGTGTAGCAATCTGGGTTGACGCCTTCACCATTTTTGTCAGCGTGACAGCTCCTTCACTGGATATAGTCAGTGTCGATTGCTTTTTGCCTTCTGACGTAGGTTTGAATTTAATAACTATTTCATTCACCATGTTCGCATTCATTGTTGTGATACTATCTACCGACAAGCTGAATTGTGCACTATCCTGTCCAGTAAGCTGAATCTTTATTTTCCCTTTCAGATTTGCTCCAGCTATGATAAGCTTGTGAAAAACAGAGTCACCTACTAAGGCTGAAAATGCAGGAATCGAATCTGAGTTAATGGAGATAGCACTAGCGGTGGATGGAATACCTTTTATCTCTACTGATATTACTCTAGCTCCTACAGTGTTGGTTGCTTTGGGTGCTGTGATTTTTATTCTTCCCACCCTGTTGATATTGCCAATACTTAGCTGTTGTATGCCCGACGTGCTTGTGGTATGCAAGGTTGTTCCTAATTGAGTCCATGATGTACCATTGGAGATGTACACTGCAATGTCGTCCGAATGATTGCTGATAGTACCAAATGACTGTAAGGAGAGTGATATGACAGCATCATTGTAAGTCCCAAAATTGATAACTGGTGATGTTAGTGCCGAAGTTGAAAGCATCTTCCAATAATCATTAGTGGTGTTGTTGATAGGGGCATTTTGTAAGCTCCAATTGGTGTCACCAGATGGAGTATTTCTGCTTGGCAGGTAGAGTTTGGGGATAATTAATTCGGGAGTTGCTGCCACAGCGTAAGTACAGCATGCAGTAATTGCAAAAATAGCAAAAGTGTAAAATCTTTTTTTCATGGCGTTTGATCATGTTTAACGTTAGACTTGAATATTTTTGGCAAAAATATATTGGCAAAAATACTTATTTGGTAAATTAGTGTGAAACTAACTTGCAAATTGTCACAGAATATTAATAGATGTTTCAGTTGTTACGTGTTTGTATATTCACCCATTTTGACAATTGTAATTGAAATTTCATACCAAGTCCAATGTATTATTAAAAATAATCCATAATTTTGCACACTTTCAACATTTAACAGTGATGTAAGTCAGGTGAATATATATTTTATTTACCATTTAACCCACTTAGATGATTATTTTATTAAAAAGATATTTGCAATGAAAAACAAGTACATTGATTTAATCGAGCAGACTTTTGAATTCCCTAACGAAGAATTCAACATCGTTGAAAATGAACTGGATTGGCATGGAGTACCGTTGATGGATATCATCAAGCAATATGGAACACCATTGAGAATTTCCTATCTTCCCAAAATCACCCAAAACATTCAAAAAGCCCGTAGAATGTTTAATGTGGCAATGGCTAAGGTCGATTACAAAGGCGAATACAACTATTGTTACTGTACAAAGAGTTCACATTTTTCTTTCGTCATGGAAGAAGTGCTCAAAAATGGTGTACATCTCGAAACCTCATCTGCATTTGACATCAACATTATGGAGTCGCTTTACGAGCAAGGTTTATTGAAACCCGAGTCTTATGTGGTGTGCAATGGATTTAAACGACCACAATATGTAGAAAACATTCAAAATCTGATGAGAATGGGATTTAGTAATGTAATTCCAATCCTAGACAACAAGTTTGAATTGGATTTATTACTTAAAGACTTTGACATTAAGTTTAAAGTTGGGATTAGAATCGCCGCCGAAGAAGAACCTAAGTTTGATTTTTACACATCAAGACTTGGAGTTAGATACAATGATATTATACCGTATTACAACAATCACATTGCCACGAACTCACAAGTGGAACTAAAAATGTTGCATTTTTTTATCAATACTGGCGTGAAAGACACTGCTTATTATTGGAATGAATTGAACAAAGCAGTAAACCTTTATTGTGAATTGAAAAGGCGATGCCCAGAGTTAGACAGTTTGAACATTGGAGGAGGTTTTCCAATCCAAACACACTTGGATATGGTGTATGATTATGAGTACATGGCAGAAGAAATCGTAGCACAGATAAAAACAATTTGTTCGCAAAATGGTGTTCCTGAGCCACATATTTTCACCGAGTTTGGCTCTTATACGGTTGGAGAAAGTGGTGCAATGCTTTACTCCATCGTCAATCAAAAGAAGCAAAATGACCGAGAGCTTTGGAACATGATAGACAGTTCGTTTATGACCACATTGCCTGACACATGGGCCATCAACCAGCGTTATGTGTTCTTAGCTATCAATAATTGGATATCCGAATACGAGCGTGTCAATCTGGGTGGTCTGACTTGCGACAGCGAAGACTTTTACAACGCAGAGGTTCACTCCAACGCTGTTTTCCTACCCAAAATGCAAGAAGACCGCGAGCAGTACATCGGATTTTTCCATACAGGTGCTTACCAAGAGTCTTTAAGTGGATTTGGTGGAATTCAGCACTGTCTTATTCCTGCACCAAAACTTGTTATTATCGACAAGGATGAGGATGGAGAATACTTCACCAAGCTTTTTGCCAAAGAGCAAAGTTATAAATCAATGCTGAAAATTTTGGGATATTGATTGCGTATATCTATTGCATAACAAAAAAGGCAAGGACATCAAGTCCAAGCCTTTTTTTTATGGCAAGCCTTTGCAGGCTATTATAACATCACAGCCAAGTTTTTTCGCTATTTGCGACCATCAATAAACCGTGAGATTTGCTATAGAACTGCTTATAATTGCACGTTGCTAACTTGTATTGTAGTTTAATGTCTACTCTTCGTCAATAGCAATAAGCTTGTTTATCAGTGGGTTGGCATACATCTCTAGCAGTTTGATCCTCAAAAACTCATTGTCTTTATTTGCAATTTCGATTTTTGATATTTGTTTGACTATATATGCCTCAAATTCGTTGACATCAGCCGATGTGTACTCGTTGGCAAAGCGGGCTTCGCTTTTCAGCAAGTCGTAAGCGATCCTATTGTTGTTAAAAATAGAGTAGCCAGCATGTATTCTCCGATCAATCAAAAGTGCAATTTCATGTATTTGCTCGTTTTTGCTCAACCTCTTAGCAGCTATTAACTTTAGTTCTGTTTCAATATTCCCAGTCAGTTGATAAACAACTTTTCCTTTGTAACCCATCACACCCGTCTGCATATTAATCAAATCATCTTGAGGTTTTTTTGCGTAATTGGCAATATCTCGCTTTAGTTGAAATTCTTTCGCTTTCAGAAAATCACAAGGATCATACTCATAGGAAATGCAAAGTGGGCATATGTTCAATCTGATTAGATTAGTAATCAAATCATCCTTGCCATACATATTAAACATTTTCAGTAAGCTTTCCTGTGTAGTGTCATTGGAATCCTTGGCTCTACCCTCGCGTTGTGCAATCCAAATAGATTGTTGTTTTCCTTGAAGGGTAAATGCAATGTATTTTGAAAGCAACTCCGAACTCTCAAGTATTTGACGCGAACTCAATCCTCGGCGTACAATAAAACTCTTATTTACTCGCACCAAATCTGAAATCCATGGGAAGACCAATAAATTATCACCAATGGCTATTTCGACCGTATTAAGATTGTTTTCAAGCAATTTGGTGCATAAAAATGCCGAATCGAGTATAATGTCGCGGTGATTGGAAATGTAAAGTTGTGCTTTTGATGTGTCTATTTTATCTAGCCCATACATGCTAATTCCCTTTGTAATTGTAGCTTCCAAACCCAACAAAAACCGATTGACAAACCCCTTTTGAAAATCTATAATGGTTTGATAACCTAACAATTGATCAACAATTTGCTGGGTGGAAAGATGGGGGAATAGCACATTGAGCATTTTTAGAAAAACATCTTCACTCACTAGACGTTCTAAAGCTCCAGAAACCTCACTGTCATTGTAACATCTAATTTCTTCAAATCCTTGTTCTGTCATCTGATTCTACTATCTTAATGCAATGATTATTAATAAATACAAATACACAACTGGAACTACCATCAACATACTATCAAATCGGTCCAACAATCCGCCATGACCAGGTATGGCATTGCCAGAATCTTTGACATCAAGTGTCCGTTTCAAAAGCGACTCAATAAGGTCACCGAGTGTAGCAAATATTATGATTAGTTCCGACATCAATATCCACTCAAACAAGCTAAATTGATTGAAATACATAGAAAAAACGTAACCTGAAAGCAAAGCACCTATTGCACCACCCATAAACCCTTCCCATGATTTCTTTGGAGACACTCTTTCAAACAGTCTGTGTTTTCCAAATGATACGCCAAATAAATAGGCAAAAGAATCATTCACCCAAATGGTGATAAAAATGGAGAGTAGCAATAAGGCATTGGTCTGATTGTCAATAAAATAGATATAAGACAGCAACGAAAAGGGCAAAGCGACCATGATTTGTCCTAATAGAAAATAAGCCCAATTATGAACTGGATTTGGTTTTTGACGAAACAGTTCAATCACAAACGCTAATATCATATAGCTTCCATAAACAATGTAAATTGGGAGATTTATCAGTCCAGATGCCGAAACATAAGAGCTGATGAACAGTATCAGACTGCCAATTATAGGAAGCCAAAGTGAAACTTCAACGTCTTGCTTGTGGTTAGTAATCTTATGAAACTCATGTACTGCCAAGGCGCAAACAATCGAAAAAACTCCAGCAAATACGATTGAACCCAGAAGAATAGAGCCAATAATTACTGCCACAAACAATGCTCCACTTAGTGAACGTTTTACAAGATTTGTCATGATTTAGTGTCTGATAAATTCGTTTAGAAATGGTTGATAATCCTTATTCTTTGGAAAAAAATACGATAAGCTCTTTGGGCCCATGTGCGCCGAGCACTAGTGTTTTTTCTATGTCGGCAGTCCTGCTTGGACCCGTTATGAATGAGATGGTTGATGGGATGTTGTCGTCATATTTTTCTGAAACCTTGGCTATGGCATCATCCAAAAAACCCACCAGTTGTGACTGATTGGCAATGACCACGTGTATTGGTGGAAATACATTCAACTTTCTTCCAGCTGCCAATCGAGATGTGACTAATACTGATCCAGTACGTGCCACTAAGCACTCACAAGTAGTGATGCCCATTTGCATCATATCGTATTCAGCTGTCGCATGGCCTAAATCAATGGACATGTTACTCAATGCCTCCAAAATAGCCGGTTCTTGACAATGAACTTGTGTGGTTGCAACTGTTGAGATTAGATCTGCTAATTTCGCATACATTTCATCATTCGTTTCGCAGATTACCACTTTACCATTCACAGCTGCGAGTTCATTCACAAAACAAGTTAAGAGATCTGGCTCTATTGCTTTATAGATCTGGTTGGTAGAACGCTCTAAAGAACCAATAGCAGATGTCCGTGTACTGACACCTGCTATTCGATTTAGTATATTTTTTTTTGAATTACTTTGCTTTTGCATTATCTATTTGCTTAGTGTCATCAGATGGGTTTGTAGTATCAAACTCCGAAGGATTTACTGTGTCTATTTCAACACTTTCGTCCAATTTTGGATTTTGAGACATCAACTGATCATTGCGTGAAATCCACTGACGTTTCCCAAATATTTTTTCTAAATCCTCTGCAAATATAACTTCTTTTTCTATAAGTAGTTCTGCCAATTGATTGTGACCAGCTGCATTTTCATTCAATATCTTCTTGGCACGTGCATACTCCACCGCCACTATTGATTTGGCTTCTAAGTCTATCAATTCTGCCGTTTTTTCGCTGTATGGTTTTGTAAATCCATAGTCTGAATTGCCTGTAGAATCATAATAGCACATGTTGGATAGTTTATCACTCATCCCATAATACGCCACTATTGCATATGCACGCTTGGTCACTCGTTCCAAATCATTGATTGCTCCAGTGGACATTTGTGACAGGAACAATTCTTCGGCAGCTCTTCCTCCTAGCGTTGAACACATTTCGTCCAGCATGTGGTCTTTGTTTGTCAATTGGCGTTCTTCAGGCAAATACCATGCAGCACCCAGTGCTTCTCCACGTGGTACAATGGTAACTTTTACTAGCGGATTGGCATGTTCTAATATCCAACTGATGGTAGCATGTCCTGCCTCGTGATAGGCAATTGATTTTTTCTCTGCAACTGTGGTGATACGTGTTTTCTTTTCCAATCCTCCTACTATTCTATCTACCGCATCAAGGAAATCTTGCTTTTCTACAAACGACTTGTTTTTTCTCGCTGCTATTAGTGCAGCCTCATTACACACATTGGCAATGTCGGCACCAGAAAATCCAGGAGTTTGACGCGAAAGGAAATCAACATCAACCGAATCATTTATTTTAATATTGCGCAAATGCACATTGAATATTTGCTTGCGTTCGTTCACATCTGGTAGGTCTACGTGGATTTGTCTGTCAAATCGTCCTGCTCGTAGCAAAGCCTTGTCCAGTATGTCGGCTCTATTGGTTGCGGCAAGTATTATCACACCACTGTTGGAGCCAAATCCATCCATCTCGGTCAATAGTTGGTTGAGTGTATTTTCTCTTTCGTCATTGCTTCCCATATTTGGGTTTTTGCCACGAGCACGACCCACAGCATCTATTTCATCAATAAAGATAATACAAGGCGATTTCTCCTTTGCTTGACGAAACAAGTCACGCACACGCGAGGCACCAACACCGACAAACATTTCCACAAAGTCAGATCCTGACATGGAAAAGAATGGTACATCTGCTTCGCCAGCTACGGCCTTGGCCAGTAGTGTCTTTCCAGTTCCTGGAGGGCCTACTAGCAGTGCGCCTTTAGGTATTTTTCCACCAAGCTCTGTGTATTTGGTGGGGTTTTTTAGAAATTCTACAATTTCTTCTATTTCTTGTTTGGCTTCAGCCAGCCCAGCTACATCTTTGAACGTAATTTTGATGGCTGTACTACCTTTGTCAAAAAGCTGGGCTTTGGATTTACCTACACTGAATATTCCTCCTGTGCCTCCACCCATTTGCCCTGACACTCTTCTGTTCATAAACACTACAAATAGTATCAATAATAGTATGGGTAGTAAATTGAAAAAGATGTTTAGGTAATCATGACCCTCTTTGTATTCCACACTACCTATGAAACCATATTTGTCTTCTGCCGCTTGCAAAAACCGTGAACTTTCCTCACTAGGCACTTGTACTACAAACTTTCTGTCTTTGATATGTGATTCATACTTTTCGCCAAAGATGGACTTCATCACAGCAATGTCCTTATTAGACAAACTGTCTTTGAGGGCTTGACTGTTGGTGGCCAATGCTAATGCACTTTTTCCGAAATACTTTCTTAGTACAGCTGTATCATTATCTAATTTTTTGTAATCAGTCACATAAGCTTCCAAGGTGTTGGATGATGTAAATACATTTACTTTTTCCACCATTCCCCGTTTAACATACTCTTTGAACCTTGAAAATGGCACTTCCTTGGTCGGAGCACCTTCAGTGATAAAGTAGGCTGAAAAAAGGGCTAGTATAATGATTCCGTAGATCCATGAAACATTAAATTTGGGAAAACCTGGCTTGGGTTTGTTTGAGATAGGAGAATTTGAATTTTGTTTTTCCATTATGTTATCAAAATACTTGTAATAACTATTTTACTTAAAAATAAGAGAAAGTGCCCACTTACAGGATATCCTCAAGAAACTTGATATTTGCATCTGCCCACAGATGCTCGATGTCGTAAAACTCACGTGCAGCACGTTGAAAAACATGTACTATAATTTGACCGTAATCCATTGCTATCCATTCACAGTTTTCAAATCCATCAGTAGCATAGGGTTTGATTTTTATCTCTTGGTTGACCCAATCTTTGATGGAATGTGCCACAGCGTTGACATGTACTACAGAGTCGCCTTCGCAAATCACGAAATAATGACATGGAGACTCTTTCAACTTTGTTAAATCAACAACAGCTATACGTTTTCCTTTTCTCTCTTGTATTCCTTCAACAATCTTATTTACTATTTGTTCGTTATCACTCATTTGGTCTTGTGCTCTATTGTTTTTTATGAAATTAACTACAAAGATACTTTTAAATGCTTGAAAATAAAATATTATTGGACAGTTTGACCTATAATCTTCTTTAAAAAATGCTGAATTTTTTATGTGTGTAATTACAAGATTTCAGTTTTGAGCTACAGGTCTGTATCTAAATAAATTGTCCAATGTAAATATAACCCCCAAATCATCTAAAGCTATTTATGCAGTAAGAATTCAAGGGCTCTTATTTGACTTGTAACTATCTGATGTATTATTGATTAGCTTTAAGTTACGTATGTTTTCTTACAGCTAATTAATTGCCACACACTATCACACAAACAAAAAATCCGATGCATAGCATGCATCGGATTTTTAATGGATATGTAAATTCTTATTTTAGAATAGCAGAGAAATCTGGTTCTGTAGAGAATTTTGAGAATTCAATATCTTTCAATGCTTTTTGAGCTAAAGCAGGATTGCGTTTTACGGCAATTCTTAGGTTGCTGAACACTGCTTCACGGTCAGTAGTTCTTGCGCCTAGAATAGCACCAAGGTAAGCAGTCATTGCGTCTGGTTTAGCTACATTAGCCAATGTTTTGCGAGCATCGCTGAAGTCGCCGTTAAGAATTTGCAATAGAGCAGCATTGTTAGAAGCAACTGCACCTAAGTAAGTTTTAGATTTGGCATAGTCACCTTTCAACATATAAAGTGTTCCCAATGCTTGATTCAAGTTTCCTGATGTTCCAGCAGCTTTTCCGAAGTAGTCTTCAGCTTTGTCATACTCTCCTTTTGCAAGAGCTGTAATCCCTGCGTTGTAATTTGCATCTGCATTTTTAGCATCAATAGTTAAAGCTTTGGTGAAATATCTTGAAGCATCTTCTACGTTTTCTTGTTGCAATTTTACATAGCCAAGGCTATTGAAAGCACGCATTTCAGATGGATACATCGTAGTGGCTTTTTGATAAATCATTGCCTTTTCGTTCAAATCAGATGTCAAAGTTCCAGCGAATAAAATTTCTTCAACTGTAAGTTTGCAAGAGTCAGATTTCACAGCTTTCAAAAGCTCAGCGTCAGATTTTCCAACAACGTCAATCATCAATTTCATTTTAGAACGACGAAGTTGTGGAAGAATTTCTTCTGCAATGTTTTTGTAAGCAGCAGAAAGGTTTTTGATTTCACGTTCGCGTTGTTCTGGATCTGTGTTCATGCTCAATACACGTAAAATCAATTCTTTATCTTGAATAGTTGATTTTTCCATCAATGCTTTGAAACCTTCCCAGTCTTCAGCAGTGAATTTTGCACTGATTTTAACTGTTTGTTTGATTTTCTTCAATTCTTTTCCTAAGAAGTCAGCTACGATTTTTTCGCGTTTGTCAGCAAGTTTTTCGTTTGTTTCTAAGCTACCGTCTGGAGAAGCATATCCAGAAACTTCAAGACCACTCACTTGTTTGGTTTGTCCTTCTTTTACGTCTTTAAGTTCTTTGATTTTCTTCACAAGGTTTACTACGTCAGCTGCACTGGTTTCGTTTTTCTTCAAGTCTGCTTTAGAAATCATAAACAAGATATCAGCATCTTGCATTTCTTGGATTTGACGAACGAATTTGTCAGCAATAAATGCTGGAGAAATCTCAGATGATGAAGTCGAAACTAATTGTGAGGTAGCAATCACACCGTCAGCCACTTTTACACTAGGTAATGTGTATGTTTTTTTAGATGTTGCTACTTCGAAGTTAAGATACAATTCGGAGATAGACATTTCAGGTACATAGTCAAATGATACTTTCATTGTGTATGAACCACCTGCTTTGAAAATGATAATCTTGTTGTTTGATTTAACTTTTTCGCCTTGGAAAACTGATGGTGTTCCTTTAACTTCTTTTCCTGCAAACTTCAAAACAGGAGTTACAGTCAACGTAGCATTTTTGCTAAAATACTTCACCGGGAATTTTCCAATAATTGTTGCATCAACTTTTCCTGATTTTACTTCAAGAGGATTAGGATTGCATTTAAATAATGCAGGATCTAGGGCAGTTAAATCTTTATCACATGAACAAAAGATTAGCGACACTACCATCGAAATCATAAAGATAAAATGTTTTCTCATAAAAATGCGATTTTGTTATAAAATTAGTTTGAATACTTCTTTCGATTTTATTTTGGGTACAAATATACTATCTTTCACTGAATTTTGCCTTACTTTGTAATTGAATTGATAATTTTTTTATAAAATTTTAGGAATAAACGGTTCCTCAAAGATTCAAAAACTTTATTATTAGTCATTTAGCATCATTATTAATTATAAAAATAAATTAATGCTACCTTGTTTTAGGAATGTATTCATTCTTGTTCGTGCATTTAAACACCTTCGTTTTAGGGTTATCATGAATTGGGTTAACCTTTATAGTGGTTATCTGCTGAATCGACTTGGAATCAATTGCAATCATCATACTAAACCTTTTTTTATTGCAGTAGAACCTTCAAATTTTTGCAATCTGAAGTGCCCAGAATGTCCTGTGGGTAATGGTGCATCAGCATCGTATAAAACTAAAATGACGATGAATATTGATCTTTTTACTCAATTGATTGATGAACTTAAGTCAAGTCTGTTTCACGTTATTTTTTACTTTCAGGGGGAGCCAATGATACACAATCAGTTGTGCGACATGGTTTCTTATGCCCATCGTGCGGGCATTTTCACTTCTACTTCTACCAATGCACAGTTTATTGACAGTGAGTTGGCTCGGTTGATTGTTCAGTCTGGACTTGACAAACTGATAGTTTCAGTTGATGGTGCCACGCAAGAAGTGTATGAGCAGTACCGAGTAGGTGGCAACTTGGAATTGACCTTGGATGCTCTTAAACACATACAACATTGGAAACGAGAGCTTCATTCTAAAACTCCTTTTCTGGAGATTCAGTTTATCGTGTTTAAGAACAACGAACACCAAATTGATGAAATGAAAGCATTGGCTAAGAGTATGAAAGTGGACTCCTTTAGACTTAAAACTGCTCAGCTGTACAATTTTGAAAATGGGCATGACCTTATTACGTCAATAAATAAATATGCTCGATATAAATTGCAGACGGATGGTAAAGTAGTCATAAAATCTAAACTTAAAAATAGGTGCTGGAGAATGTGGAGTGGGTCTGTAGTTACGGCTAAAGGGGATGTATTACCTTGTTGTTTTGATAAATTCGAGCAACATAGCTATGGCAATCTAAATCAGCAATCGTTTCTCGTCACTTGGCAAAATGCAAAATCTTCCAATTTCAGACAGCAGATACACATGGACAGAAAACAATTTGAGATGTGTAGGAATTGTACTGAGTAAAGTGTGAACTCACTGTCAGATTGTTAGAAACTGGAATTTGCTGTTTTACTAGTTTACAGCATTCATAAAATTGTACGCCCGTTTTCTAATGTGTTTGTTTCATTGACAACTTTCCGAAAAATCGCTTTGTAAACTTCGAGTTCAATTCTTACAATTCATAAACTCTTAATTTCACTCATTATGCCGTTCGAAAAAATCACCGAGCAAGAATCTTTTCATGCCAATCTTGAAGCCATGTCTGTCAATGAGTTGCTTAGCGCAATGAATGCAGAAGACAAGAAAGTGGCTCTACAGGTGGAGAAAGTCATACCACACATTGAACAACTGGTAGTGGAAATGGTAAAGAGGATAAAAATGGGTGGTAGGGTGTTTTACGTTGGTGCTGGCACAAGTGGCAGGCTGGGCGTGTTGGATGCCTCCGAACTACCACCTACATTCGGAATACCTCAGGACCTGTTTATTGGAATTATTGCTGGCGGAGATGGCGCTTTGCAACACTCGGTGGAACGTGCAGAGGATGATCAAATGGCGGCGTGGGACACGTTGCTCACGCATGGTGTTAATGAACAAGATGTTGTAATTGGCATTGCTGCCTCCGGCACCACCCCTTATGTAATCGGGGTACTTAAGCAAGCACAAGCCAACGGAATACTTACAGCTTGTATCACTTGCAATCCCCACTCACCTGTTGCATATCATTCAGACCATAAAATTGAACTTGTCGTGGGTCCCGAATTTATCACTGGTAGTACGCGTCTGAAAGCTGGTACAGCGCAGAAAATGGTGCTAAACATGATCAGCAATGCTACCATGATTCAGCTAGGGAGAGTGAGGGGTAGCCGAATGGTGAATATGAAACTGGTCAATGCCAAACTGATAGATCGTGGTACTCGAATCCTTATGAATGAGTTAAACATGGATTACGAAGCTGCAAAGCAATTGCTGCTGAAAGCAGGATCAGTAAGGGATGCATTGGGTTGTTGAAAACTAGAATAGACCCTACACCTAACTGTTTTTTCGATAACTCATCACAGCCCATCCATTTAGCACTATCATAAACGACAGTAATGCATATAGTTGAGTTGTCAAATCCTTGATGGTGCTTCCCTTGAGATAGACCATTCTCATCACTTCAATAAAATATTTTAACGGATTGAAAATGGTGATGTATTGTGCCCACTGGGGCATGCTACTCACAGGTGTAAATAGCCCACTCATAAGAATCAGTATTACCAAAAAGAAAAACATGACGAACATGGCTTGCTGTAAGGTGCTTGATGAATTGGATATCAGCAAGCCCATTCCCGAAATGGCAAGTAAAAATATGCCTGCAAAAAAATAGAGGGTCAACAAACTTCCTTCGGGATAGATGCCATAAATATACCTTCCAAGCAGAAAACAAATGGACAAAACGATGAATCCAATAGTCCAAAAGGGGATAAGTTTGGCTAGTATGAAGGTGGACTTTTTTATTGGAGTAACGTTAAGCTGTTCGATGGTTCCTTTTTCTTTTTCGGATACAATGTTCAATGCGGGTAAGAATCCACAAAGAATGGTGAGCAGTTGGACCATGATGGCTGGCACCATGAACCGCTTAAAATTCAATGATTGATTAAATGCATAAGTAGTAGCTGTAGTGATAGCGGGTGAAGAATGGTGATCGACCACCTGTATGCGCTCAGCTCGTATTTCCGACGAAAAATCAGCAACTACAGCACTTAAATACGAACTCCCAAGCCCTCCTTTAGTCCCGTTGACAGCATTGGAAGCTATAAACACCTTCGCAGCACTTTCTTTTTCCAAGCTCTTATCAAAAAACACTGGAATCTCCACAATTACATCAGCCGTTTCATTTTCAATGTTTTCCATGCCTTGACGATATGATGGTGCTGTGCTGGTAATATGAAAATAAGGTGACGCACCTATTTTTTGGATTAACCTCTCTGATGACGGACTATGGTCATTGTCCACTATACACACATTGATGTCTTTTACTTCCATGTTGGCAGCATTGGGCAAGAGTAGCATCATCACTACTGGGAACACAAAAATCATTCTCGGAAGAAATGAATCTCTGAGAATTTGCTTAAACTCTTTTTCTAGTAAAAATTTCAACATAAGTAGTTGCTCGAATTAAAGTGGAAGTAACAAGAAAGATGAATTGTGATTTATATAAAAATAGGATTATAAACCATAACTACAGGTAGTTAGTCATCAATACAAATCGACATTTATTGACAAAACGACTTAAATATCGAAAGAAAATCAAAGTTAAGCGCTAGTTGCCCAATCATTTAGCATGTAAGTGCTTGTAGCTGAAAATTAATCCTCATAACTTATTCCAGTCTGATTTTGAATTTCTTAAGGCTTATTCCAATAAGCACTACTGCCATTAAGCACAACACTCCAATTTCTTTGAGTGCATACTTCAAAGGCAATCCTTCGATCATTATTTTTTTTACAGCCATGATGTACCATTTGGCAGGTATCAAATGCGATATGACTTGCAATGGTTTTGGCATGTTTTCGACAGGAAACATCATACCTGACAATAGCATCACAGGCATCATAAGAGCCATACCTGAAATGAGCATGGCCGCCACTTGCGTGTCTGATATGGTAGAAATGAGTAATCCCAAACACAGTGAAACCAAAATAAAGATGATAGAGACTAGTGTCAGTGAAAAAATGCTACCTGCCACTGGAACGTGGAGTACAAACACCGATAGTAGCAATATTGTCACCAAATTAACGAACGATAGCACCAAGTAGGGTACTGCTTTTGCTATGATTATATTCAGCGGCTTCATGGGTGATACCAGTAGCACTTCCATGGTGCCAGTTTCTTTTTCCCTCACGATGGAAATGGAAGTCATCATGGCACAAATCAGCATCAATATCATGCCCATCACTCCAGGTACGAAGTTGAATGAACTTTTCATGCTTGGATTGTACAGCAATTTTATTTCGGGTTTTATTTGATACGGCACTTTTTGTTGCATCATCAGTTCCATTTGGTATTGAAGAATGATAGAGCTGGCATAGTTATTTAGTGTCACAGCCACATTGGGGTTAGTGGCGTCAGCTACCAATTGAATCTGAGCGCCACCTGTATGGTTCAATTTTTCATTGAAGTCATTTCCGAAAATAATTACCATATCCACTTCGCCTCGATTGAAAACAGTGGCTATTTCAGATGTAGAATGAATAATCTTCACCACATTGAAGTATTTACTTGCTTCCATTTCTCTGACTATGTGAAGTGTCGCTTTGTCATTTGATGGATCGAGAATAGCCAGCTTGGAATTGTTAACCTCGGTGGTTATTGCAAATCCAAACAAAATAATCTCTACAATGGGCATTCCGAGCAGTATAAGTACTGTCCGATTGTCACGCATAATGTGACGGAATTCTTTTTTTACAAAGGCCCAAAACTGACTTCCCCTAATGAATTGCTGATATAGATTCATTGTTTATGTTTTAATTTATTAGTTATCAGAGCGTTGTGCTTTTCTTGCCAATTGATGAAACACTTCATCCATATTGTTGGCATTAAACTGATTTTTTAAACTTTTCGGGGTGTCAAGCGCATCTATTCTGCCATCAACCATGATTGATACCCTGTCGCAATACTCTGCTTCATCCATGTAATGGGTGGTTACAAACACGGTTATCCCTCTATCAGCAGCCTCGTAGATCAACTCCCAAAACTGTCGGCGAGTAGCAGGATCTACTCCGCCGGTGGGCTCGTCAAGAAATACTATTTTGGGTTCATGAAAAATGGCCACTGAAAATGCAAGTTTTTGTTTCCACCCCAGTGGGAGTGATTTCACATAGCTGTCGCGTTCACTCTCAAATCCCAATTGCTTGAGCAAAGCATCTGTCTTGAGTGCTATATCCTTGCTCTTCATGCCGTAAATTCCAGCAAAAAGTCGGATGTTTTCCCACACTTTTAAATCTTCGTACAACGAGAATTTTTGGCTCATATAGCCGATACTCCTTTTTACTTTTTCGGGTTCTTGCTCAATGTCATATCCTGCCACCATCCCTTTTCCACTTGTAGGTAGGCTCAGTCCACATAGCATACGCATGGCTGTTGTTTTCCCAGCGCCATTGGCTCCAAGAAATCCAAAAATTTCTCCTTTTTGTACTTTGAAACTAATATTATCTACTGCCGTGAAGTTTCCAAATTGTTTGGTAAGGCCGTCTGTCTGTATTACTATTTTCATGGGTTAGTGGTTGTTTGAATGTGGATCAACTCTTCTTGCCAATTGCATATAGCAATCTTCGATTCCAGCTTTGATGACGTGGACTTCAATGGTGGAGTGACCTAGTTGTGCTAAGTAGTCATGCAGCTCAGCGATGGTGTAACTGTCATTGGACAAGGTGACATGATGCACATCGCCAAATGCAAAGCAAGTGTCAACGGCAGGGTGAGCGCGAAGATCACGAAGCAACTTCGACATATTATTGCTCCGAACAGCCCATAGTGTTTGTGCAAATTGATCAATGATGCCTTGTGGCGAGTCTATTTGCAGAAAAATGCCATCTTGAATTAACGCTATCCTGTCACACAAAAATGCTTCATCCATGTACGGAGTGGATACCAGAATGGTAATACCTTGTTCTTTCAACTTACGGAGCATCCCCCAGAATTCCTTTCGGGATACAGGATCTACGCCGGTGGTCGGCTCATCCAAAAATAGGACAGATGGCTTGTGTATCAGTGCGCAACTCAGAGCTAGTTTTTGCTTCATCCCGCCAGATAGTTTGCCAGCCCTACGGGTTTTGAAGGGTTCTATTTGTTGATAAATATCTTTTACTAATTCATAATTTTCCTCCACTGTAGTGTTGAAGACGGTTGCAAAGAAGTTGAGGTTTTCTTCCACTGTCATGTCTTGGTAAAGCGAAAATTTACCTGGCATGTATCCCACTCTTTGGCGGATGTCTTTCAGCTCGGTCACCACATCATAGCCATCTACCTTAGCTGTCCCACTGTCAGGCACCAAAAGGGTGGTAAGGATTCTGAAAAGGGTTGTTTTTCCAGCACCATCGGGTCCGATAATTCCAAAAATCTCACCTTGGTGCACATCGAAAGTCACACCATCTACCTGATCTGGTGATGCAGATGGCTTCCCCAAACCTGCATACTTTCCAGATTTTGCGGAATGGTAGTTTTTTGATAATCCCTCTACTTGTATTGCGTACATAATTTCTGGTCTTAGGTCAAATGTCTAATGACAAAAGTTAAGTTTATATCAGCTTATCCTTGTATTTACGGCTATTTTAAATCTACAGATCCGTACATTCCTATTTTCAGATAACCGTCATTTTTGACTTTAATTTTCACGGCATAGACAAGATTGGCGCGCTCGTCACGTGTTTGGATGGTCTTGGGAGTAAATTCTGATTTGTTGGATATCCAAGAGATAACTCCGCTGTATTCACGAGTCTGATCTTTGCCAAAATCAGCAAATACTTTTAGTTGCTGTCCGATTTTTACTTGTGTCAGTTGGTCAGCAGTGAGGTATGCACGTAAAATCATTTCGTTGGTATCTGCTATTTTGAAGATGGCCTTTCCAGGCATTGCCACTTCGCCTTTTTCGGAGTATTTGACCAAAACCGTTCCTCCAATAGGGCTTATGATGTAGCATTTTCGAAGTTGGTCTTGCACTTGTTCTACTTGTATAGCTACTCCCTTTGTTTCGTCTGTTATAGCGTCATTGCTGGTGATTAGTGTTGTTTTTTGGGCATCAAGCTGCTTTTCCAGAACCAAGATTTGTGCATTCACATCATCAAGTTGCTTGTGGTTCGCGGCATTGGCTTTGAGTAAATTCTCGATGCGTTTTCGCTCGGTTTTCGCCGTTGCAATTTGTTGTTCTAGTGCAGCAATTTGTTTTTTTACATCTGGTCTGCGGTTTTGAATAGCTTTGCTGCTGGTGAGCAATTGTTGTTTCTTTAAATACAGCTGTACGCTATCGATAGCTCCTACTAGCTCTCCTTGTTTTAGCACTTGACCTTCCTCCACATTGAGTGAAAGAATTTTTCCTGTAGCTTCTGAAGACACTATTACTTCTGTGGTTTCAAAGGTGCCTGTTGCAAAAAAATCATTCGACGATTTCTTACATGAAACGAATGTACTGGTTAATAATAAGCCCATCAAGGCTATTTTGTTGAATGAGTTCATATAGGTTCTGAATTGGTTAATTGTTAAGATTGTTTTTCAGTTGATAAACGGCCACTAGGAGTTGGATTTCATGCAGTGCTTTTACTTGCTTAGCTTGATTTTCGGCATTGATTTCTCTTATCAAATCAGTAACGGCCAGCGTTCCATTATCTAATTTGGCTTGAGCTGATTTTTTAATGCTTTCACGAAGGCGGATAATATCGTCATCTTTAGTGATAACAGCCTCAAGTCGCTGGATTTCAATTTTTTGCTGTTTTGATTTAAGGTCTGTGTTAAATAGAAATGTCTCACGTTGCACATCTATCATTTTTTGATTGAGCTCCAGTTTTTTGAGATTGCCATTTTGATTATATAGCCCACTAAAGTTCCATGTCATTCTCACACCTCCAATATAGAATGGGTTGAACGAATTGTTGAACATGTTAAATGCAGGTCTTCCATATCCACCTTGAATGAATGCCCCGAACTTAGGAAGATTGCTTGAATAGATGGTTGATTTTTGGGTCTCAAACAGTTGATTTTGCAAGCTGTACATTTTGAGTTCAGGCCTGCGGTTACTCATATCCATTGCGCCAGTGAGTGGCACTTCTGGTTTTATGAGTACAGTTCTGTCATCGATCACCGAGCGCGTATATGCTGCAAGCATCACACGGAATGCCAGTTGAGTATTTTTCAGCTCTGCTTCTTTTTGCAATGCGTTCAGCTGCTCTACTTTGATGGCATCCACATCTGATTGATTGGCCACACCGTTTTTCATGTAGGCTTCTATTCTTGAACAATTGGTTTGAAGTTCAGTCTGAAGTATCTGATTTTGCTTCAGTTGTTCGTCGAGCAACATGATGCCAAAAAACAATTGATCAACTCGGTCATTGATGGCGTAGAGGCTAATCTCCACATTTTGCTTTTCCACTGCCTCTGAGGCAAGCATTGCCTTCTTTTGTGCATTAATATTGCCACCATCCCATATTGATTGGTTGACTTCAAGAGAAAGTTGGTATTGGTCTTTGGATAAGGGAGTGACAACCACAGGTTTGGGCATATTTCCCAGCATGTCTATCATGCCCTGTGGCAGTGAGGTTACATCTGACTGATAAGTCGCTTTGGCCGAAAGAGCTAGCTGTGGCAAGTAACCATTATTGGCATTTGCGATATTGAACCGGGTGATTTGTTCTATCAATCCATATTGCTGTATTAATGGATAATTGGTTTTTGCTCTTTCCCTACAATTTTCGAGGGTGAGTGTTTCGCAATGTACAGTGCTTAGCATAATTAACAGCCAAGATGTGATCAGGAATGTTCGCTTCATGTGTTTATAATTAGTCCCCTAAATCTCCGCAAGCTGACGGATACATTAAGAGAAGATTTGTTGTGTATAATCATGCCCTTGTGTGTCCAAAATTTTTATTTTGGACATTGGCCATTTATTTTCTGATAAATTAACCCCTGAAATCCCCGCTTGGAAACTTCATTTCCTTAAACTTCTAAGAATTATATTGAAGTTTTCTTCCTTTCTTTTTTCAATCATGATTTTTATTTGGTCGTCTGGAAAAACAGACAATCCTTTGATTATGGGCATGATTAGGAATACGCCAGCGTTGAGTGAAAATGCGCTTAACATCACATCTACTGCTGACATTTGGCGAATGTTGCCTTTCTCAAATTCAATTTTTAGCTCTGCTTCCAACTGATTGATAACCAATCCTGGTGCCTTGCTGAATATCTCCTTCACAGTTTGTAAGCGCCTTGGGTTGGTGGTCAGTTCGTTGAG
>CANIXM010000003.1 GCA_947471245.1 Paludibacteraceae bacterium
AAAATTTTAAATATCAAAACTCAAAATAAATTAGCCTTGATAATACTGGGGTGTCAATTCCTCTTTTTCTTTTTATTATTTATTTTGTTTAAGCTAATGTGATGATTTTAAACGCAAAACATAATTTTATTATATATCCTTTTTTCAAGTGGTATGCCGGTTTTATAATTAAACGGCACAATAGCACTGTAAAAATCACAGGAGATTTCAAGGATAGAAACCTTCCTGTTTTACTTATCTCTAATCATATAAGTTGGTGGGATGGCTTTTGGGCAATGTATATCAATCAGAAAGTGTTGCATCGTAAGTTCCATTTTATGATGCTGGAGGAACAACTTCGCAAGTATTGGTTCTTCAACTTTACGGGTGGTTTTTCGGTAAATAAGAGTACGAAAAGCATTGTGGATACTTTGAATTACACTTCAGGCTTACTGAAAGATAAAGAAAATATGGTGCTCATTTTCCCGCAGGGCGAAATTCAAAGTTTACATAATCAGAACTTGCAGTTCGAGAAAGGGGTGGAACGCATATTGAAAAACAAAGAAAACGCTGTACAAGTAATATTCTTAGTCAATTTGGTTGATTATTTCTCAAATCCAAAACCGGGTATCTATTTTCATATTAGGGAATATGTCAATGGAGCTTTCGACCTAAAATCTATTCAGCAAAACTATACTAAATTTTATGCCGAATCGGTGGATAAACAAATGACTTTCAATCAATAAGAAATGTTGTATCTGGCTTATATTATATTCACATTTACGCTCATTCAACTTATAGTTGCGTTAGTTAACTTATTGTATATTCATCAGCCAACATCAGGCATTTGTAATTTCAATGGGTTGGTTTCAGTTTTAATACCTGCTCGCAACGAAGAGAGTAACATCGCTAACTTGCTGCATGATTTACAAAACCAGGATTACCAAAACATTGAAATAATAGTCTTTAATGATCTTTCGACTGATAGAACTGAAGATATGATTTCTCAAATTGCAAAAAACGACAGACGCATCCGGTTAGTAAATTCCGAAGGACTACCCGAAGGTTGGCTGGGTAAAAACTATGCCTGCCACGGTTTGTCAAAAATGGCTCAGGGAGAATATCTACTGTTTTTGGACGCAGATGTTCGCGTGAGAAATGGAATTATCGCAAACTCGGTAGCATTGGCCGAAAAGTATAAAACAGGCTTGCTTTCGATATTTCCAAAACAAAAAACAGTAAGCTTGGGTGAATACCTCACGGTGCCAAGCATGAACTACATTCTGTTAACACTATTGCCTTTGGTATTGGTTTTAAAATCAAAATTCGCATCAATGGCTGCTGCCAATGGTCAATTTATGTTATTCGAAAGGGCGAAATACTTCGAAACTTTGCCTCATGAAAGATTCAAGAACAACAAGGTTGAAGACATTGAAATTGCCCGATATTTTAAACAAAATAATATTCCGGTCATTTGTACGCTGGGCGACGAAACAATTGAGTGTCGGATGTACAATGGGTTTAATGAGGCGGTGAATGGGTTTTCGAAGAACGTAGTTAACTTTTTCGGAAACTCATTTTTTGCAGCTATCTTATTTTGGGCAGTAACTACATTTGGTTTCTTAGTTATTTTTAGCGAATTATCTACTGCGCTGTGCTGTATTTATTTAATTATAGTTTTAGCTACCAGAGTATTGGTTTTATTTATCAGCAAACAAAATATTTTTCTAAACTTGATATTGCTAGTGCCGCAACAGTTCACTTTAGGGATCCTAATTTATAAAGCAGTGATTTACAAGTTCAACAAACGATTAAAATGGAAAGGAAGAAATATCTGACATTGACTATTTTACTTTTGGTTGGTTTTTTGAGTATAAATGCTTCCAATAAAACTGAGATATACAAAGCCTACATTGGCAATGATATGAATCTGTGGAAAAAGACTATAGACGAAATGGAACAACAAAAATCGAAAATCAATGAATTTAGATTAGAATTGCTCAATTATCAATATGGTTACATAGCTTGGTGTATTGGTAATAAAAAGAGTGAAACCGCTGAAAGTTATATTGAATTGGGCGAAAAAAACATTCAAGTACTCGAAAAAACGAATGGTTATGGTTCGCTCGTTAATTCATACAAATCAGCTTTTAATGGATATAAAATTGGACTTAACATACTCAAAGCACCGTTTATCGGACCTAAGAGCGTGGAATGTGCAAAATTAGCAATGAAACAAGATACAAACAATCCGTATGGTTATATCCAATATGCAAATTCGCAGTTTTATATGCCTGCTGTATTTGGTGGGTCAAAAAAGCTTGCGTTAGATTACTACTTAAAAGCAAAAAATCTGATGGAACGAAATCCAAAAGGAGTAATTGAAGACTGGAATTATTTGAGTTTGTTATCTATGATCGCAAAAACACATACCGAATTGAATGATTTCAAACAGGCAAAAATATATTATGAAAAAATTTTAAAAATTGAACCTGATTTTTTATGGGTTAAAAATGAATTGTATCCCGAGTTACTCAAAAATATAAAATAAAATCTATGAATAAGAATGTATTGATAGTGGGTGCTGGTTTAGGAGGCTTGGCGACTGCTTTACGTTTGGCAAAAAAAGGCTATAAAGTCGAGATAATTGAAAAAAACGGTCAAGCAGGTGGTCGTTTGAATCAAATTAAAAAAGATGGATTTACGTTTGACACTGGCCCCAGCTTCTTTAGTATGTCGTATGAATTCAAAGAATTTGCCAAAGACTGCAACATCAATCTACCTTTTAAATATGTAGAGCTAGACCCTTTATATACTGTAAATTTTAGCGACAATCCCAAAACTTTCTATTTGTATAAGGACATAAAAAAACTGTCAGAACAATTCAAAGAGATAGAGCCGGATTTTGAAGAAAAAATGACAAAGTATCTAGCTAAATCAGGGGCGTTATTTAACGATACGGTCGATTTAGTTATCAAAAACAATTTTGACTCCATATTTGCCTACGTCATAACTTTAATGCGTGTAAATCCAACGCACATACCGGTGCTGTTCCGAAGTTTTTGGCAAGAAGTGAAGCGAAATTTTAGTTCACAAGAAGCACGACAAATTGTATCGTTGGTAGCATTCTTCTTAGGTCGCACGCCTTTTGACACCATGGCCATTTACACATTGCTTTCATACACCGAATTTAAACATGATGGCTATTACAATGTGGAAGGTGGAATGTATAAAATTGTGGAGGGAATCGTTGATGAATTGAAAAAGGAGCATGTGAAAATCACTTACAATACCGAAATCGTTGATTTTGTTGGCAAAGGCAAAAAACTGGAATACTTATTGGATAGCAATGGAAATAAATGGAGCGCTGACGCAGTATTGATAAATGGAGATGCAGCTGTATTCAGAAGCAGGGTATTTAAACGCGAAAAGTATTCGTTAGAGAAGCTCGATAAAATGAACTGGACGATGGGTTACCTTACGTTTTATATTGGTTTAAAATGCAAACTACCACAGGTAAACCACCATAATTATTATTTAGGAGTAAATTACGAGGAGTATGCCAATAATATAATGCAAAATCCGGACACGCTACAGAAGCCATATTATTATGTCAACGTATTGTCCAAATATAACTTAGACTGTGCCCCTGAGGGTTGCGAAAGCTTGTTTTTTGTATGCCCAGTTCCCAATCTACTAAATAAACCAAATTGGGATGATAGAGACGCAATTGTAGATAGTATCATTGCCGATTTTTCGAAACGAATAGATAAAGACATTGCACCCGAAATAATATCAAAAACTATATACACGCCCAAAGAATGGGAAAATCGGTTCAATTTACACAGGGGAAGTGGTTTAGGCTTGTCGCACAGCATGAACCAAATTGGAGCATTAAGACCTTCAAATTTTGACGAAAAGTTTAAAAACGTATTTTATGTTGGTGCCTCGACCATACCTGGTGCGGGACTTCCAATGGCAATTATAAGTTCAAAACTGGCTTATAAAAGAATTGATACGTTTTTAAATCAATAATTTCTTCTATTTTAGTTTTTCAATTATCTCGAAAGAGCCGAAAAACAGTACAGGTTCTTCAAGAAAAATATATTGCAAAACACCTATTTTCAAACTTTCGTAAAGTGTGAAAATAGGTGCTTTTTTTGATTATCTAGCTTACTTGCTAGCAGAAGTATATGCCAATTTTTAAAACTTAAATCAGGCATAATTGTTATAATTTTATAAGACAATTAATACTTTCAAAATGAAAACCAGAATATTTTTACTAGTTTCTTTTTTGTTAGCTTCAAGTTTAATTTTCATTCAAATAAATTCAATTATGGCTGCAAATAAAACTGAAACACAGGCCTATCGGAAAATAAAAGCCGAGAAAGATTTTGAAATCCGTTTCTACCCGTCTGCTACTTTGGCTACTGTTACCTCATCCGCCAGATCGTACAAAGAACTGGCAAGCCCGGGATTTCGAAAGCTGGCAAATTTTATTTTTGGAGGTAATCTGTCCAACAAACCAATTTCAATGACAACACCCGTACACATGGACATTAATGATACGGTGTCCAGCATGAGCTTTGTAATGCCATCGGATTATACAAAAGAGAATTTACCGAAGCCAAATGACCCGAATGTAATTATTAGTACAACCACAGAAGATTATGTTGCTGCAATAGGTTTTAGCGGTTATGCTTCAGATAATGAAATTAAAATGTATTCGGAGAAACTCAAGAACGCATTGATTTCTAATGGCATTGAGTTTTATGGGAACTTTCGTTTTCTAGGTTATAATGCACCCTATCAATTTTGGGGTAGAAGGAATGAGATAATTGTAAGTATTCGTTGGAATACAAGTAATTGAAAACAATTAATATTTCATACTGGAGTGTTTTGCTAAATTATAGAAATAAAGATTAGTCAAATATACATTCCTCTGCATTCCATAACAAAAGGTCAGGCTTCGCCTGTAAGATCATCACGGGCAGCTCAGCATGGCAATCCCCAGCGGCCAAAAATCCCCACCATTCGTTCCTCTGGGCTTGACCAGTTTATCGCGCTTCATTGCTGGAGTCTTTTTGTCGGCTTCCGCACAATATCAATGCATTATCCCCGCTTCGCTGTCCGAAGACTAAATGACACCAATCTGTCATAAGTCTTATATTTATGGCAACCTTTGTCGCTTTGGTATTTTCGTATAAAATTACGGAGTATAAATGTTGGTACTAAGTCTAAAACTTGTCGGATAACAGGTTTTTTGTTATTTTTACTGCACCTGTGGTGTCTGATTATTTCTGTATGTTTTGGTCGACTATTAAAATATGAGGTTCTCAGGCATTTTCAATTTTTAAAGTTTCGGATAATAGTGAGTATAGAATTGATTATACGGGCCTTTGATTTGTTTCATATTCTTGAATCCATATTAAAATTGTTACTATGCATAAAATAACTGTCGAATGCACCGCCTGCAACAATGAGAATTGCCTGATAAAAAAGCACTGCTATTCTGAAGCGGTTCAACCCTATCTCAAATTGAAAAATACATTTAAATGCAATAAAGGCCTCCAATTTATTCTTGAAGGGGCGCCTGTTAACGGTTTGTATTTTATTTACAGAGGAGATGTTAAGGTGTATAAACATACGGCTAACATGGACTCACAAATCATACGTTTTGTAAAAGAAGGTGAAATAGTAGGGCATCGTGGATTTGGTACCAATTTCGTTTATGACATCAGTGCCAGTGCATTGTCGGATACGTATTTGTGTAATTTTTCTACAGATGTACTCATTGAAATGTTACACAAAGAGCCACCACTAATGTTTGATTTTATGTTGTTTTATGCCGACCAACTTCAAAAAAGTGAGGCAAATGCGAAGCTGTTTGGGCAAATGAGTGTACGAGAAAAAGTAGTTAATGGGTTACTGTTTATTTACAGAAAGTTTGGACAATCGGAAGGATATATAAACATTGTTCTTTCCCGAAAAGATATCGCCGACTTTGCAGGAATTAGCATTGATCAGGTTATACGTGTTATTTCAGCACTGAAAAAAGAAGGATTGCTAGTTGTTTCGGGGAAGAAATTGGGCATAGCAAATCTGACAAGATTTGAAGCTGAACTTGGTGACACACATCATTTTCTCGAAGGATAATAACACTTGATTATTTCGATAGGTCTATTAGGTCTTAGTTTTAAGTGATATTGAACTACGGCCATTTTTATGTGTAAAAGTTCAGTTTTAACTATTTCAGTGATCTTCACCTCCATGAAGTATTTTGTGGCAATGCAACAGGGTTTTCATAATTTCGTCCATGTATTCACCAACTGCTTTGGGACTTCCTGGCAGGCAGTAGATTAGTGATTCTTGGGCAATGCCGGCTATTGATCTGCTAAGTGCTGCCGATGCAAATTGCAAACCGTATTTAACCCGAACTATTTCCATAATCCCTGGAATTTCTTTTGTTAGCAGGGGTTTGACCACTTCGGGTGTAATGTCACGAGGTCCGATTCCAGTTCCACCTGTAGTAATTATAAAGTTTGTTTTCTGATCGATGTGCTTTTCCAACAATTCCTGAAGAAAAGTTGGTTCATCTGGGATTATTTCTTTGATAAAACATATATTTAATTTGAGATTATCGAAGAAAGCTTTCAATTTATCAATAATTACTTCCCCGCTTTTATCTTCGTAAACTCCTTTTGACGCGCGGTCGCTGAGTGTTACTATCAGTGCTGTAAATTCTGCCATGGTTATTCTTTAGTTTTGGAAATCAAACGGACATCCGAAATCTTCATGCCTTTATCTACTGCTTTACACATGTCGTAAATGGTGAGGAGAGCTACTGAAACACCAGTGAGAGCCTCCATTTCAACTCCGGTTTGCCCGCTGCTAATAGTAATACAAGATGCCTCAATTCCATTTGCCTGAATTTCAAAACTTACGTGTACTTTTAACAGCAACAATGTATGACACAAGGGAATAAGCATGGGTGTAGATTTTGCTGCTTGTATTCCTGCTATTTGTGCAACAGTAAGCACATCACCTTTTTTCAGTTCGTTGTCCTGAATCTTTCGTATTGTTTCCGGGTCCAAATGAATAAACCCCTTTGCTTTAGCTTTTCGCATTTGAGTCGGCTTTTCGCTCACATCCACCATGACAGCTTTTCCGTTATTATCAATATGACTAAATTCTCCCATTTTGTTTCTTTCTGATTTTATATAAGTATCATGTAAACAAGTTCATCTGATTTAAGAATGGTGATATTAGGTTTTACAACAACAAAACCATTTGCCAAATTCAGTGCATTTATATGTGCCGATCCATTAAAACGGACAGGCTCCGCTTGCCCAAGCTCATTAATTCCGACAGGAATATATAACTGACGGTTGCCTTTTTTGCGTACAATTTCTTTTGCCAAAGGTATCTTAACCAATGTAGGAAGAAATGAATTTGCGCCTGACAATCTAAGAATTACGGGTTCAACTAGTACTTTAAATTGAAGGAAAGATGAGACTGGATTACCAGAGAGCCCAAATATCAAGGTATTATTTAAAATTGCAAACAACACGGGTTTGCCCGGCTGCATGTTCAAAGCAGATATTCTGATTTCAGCTCCAATATTTTTCAAAACCGAAGGAATAAAATCAAAATCCCCGACAGAAGCTCCACCAGTAATAATAATGATGTCTGCTTTTCCGATGTTGGATTTAAGGCTTTGACTAACCAGCTCAAAATCGTCAGAAATAATTCCCTTGTAATTGACTTGGGCACCTGCTTCGGTCAGCTGTCCTATGAGTTGCGAGGCATTACTATTGCGAATCATTGCACCTTGAGGTTTGTCAGTTGGTTCAATCAGTTCGGAACCTGAACAGAAAAAAGTGACAGTAGGCTTTTTTGTAACGGTGGGTTCTACAACCCCATAACTGGCCATAATTGCCAAATGCTGTGGTCGAATGCGTGTTCCGGCTTCAACAACAATTTTACCAGCTTTAGTATCTTCTCCACAATAGCAGATATTATCCTTTGTTTTTTCAGCTTTAAAATAAACCAACCCATTCGAATCTACCGTTGTATCTTCCTGCATGATAACGCAATCGGTTCCGGGAGGAAGCGGTGCACCTGTGAAAATACGGTAACATTCGCCAGTCTGTACCACTTCATTTACGACTGTTCCAGCAGCGATCACACCAACCACTTTCATCGGCTTCTGCAAATCTTTTCGCTTGCAGGCATAACCGTCCATGGCCGATTTGTCAAACGACGGCTGGTCAATATCAGCAACAATTGGATTTGCCAAGATACGGTCCAAACTGTTGTTTAAACCGATTTTTTCAGTTACTTCTAATGGCTTGATTTTTGCAACAATCAGATTGCTTTCGTTTATTGTAATCATAAATTTATTTTCCAGGTTGTATTGCTGAAAGATACGAAATTGTTTGGAATTTTGAGACTTCCAGCTTCTGAAACTAATACCTTATCGGCCAATGGTAATAATTCAACTGCTGCAGGTTTCGGTTCAGTTTTGTTAGTATGTAACATTATAAACAGAGCAGGAATTAGATAGTTTCGTAAATTTCCCGATTCGCAAATTATCGGAACGTTTTCGGGAATATGATTCAGCAAAAATTTGAAAGCCGAATAAGCAAATTCTCCGTCAGCCTCAATAAAAAAAGAACGTGAAGCTCCAGCCTTCAACATACGTGCTGAGTCCTTCAGCGAATTACCTTGCATTTCTTCAAAAATCCTAAAATTGGATAAGTCAGCAAAACAGAGTGAACCAACCTGCTCGTGAAAGTGATTGGAAATCTTAATGCAAATTGGTCTAGCATCTTTCTGAAACCAACTGCAAATGGTTGTGACAAAGGTAGTCTTTCCACTGTTTCGACCAGTGCCTGCTACAAGCAAAACGTTGGGGTGTCTTTCTAGCTTCGATTCCATTACTTCATTAATTCAGTGAGTGTATTCACATTTTTAAGCTCCTGTAGATTGCTATCGACATGCACATAACAGACTTCCAAGCCGTCAAGCATCTGTTTAAGCGAATAACGCTCAGTACTAATAAATACTTCTAGAATTGGAATAATGGATACATTGTAAATGGCATACAAGGGTTCCGCCCAACCATTTACCAATGGCACGATGGCATCACAATCATTTGCTTTACTCAGTAGTTGGGTCATCAATCCACCATTCACCAATGGCATATCGCAGGCTAACACCATATTGTATCTAGTAGGACTTCTTTTTAGGCAACTGTAAATGCCACCCATTGGTCCAATTTCTTTCACTTCATCTTCCACTATGGTGAAATCTGCAAACTCAGGAAAAGCTACATTACTCGAAATAATTATCTCGTTGCAAAACTGCTGTAAAGTATTTAAAGCTGGTTTGTACAGCGGTAAGTTGTTGTAAAGCAATGCATACTTATCCTTTCCCATTCGCGAAGATTTGCCACCGCACATCAATATACCTGTCAGTTGTTCTTTCATATCGAAAATAGTTTGAAAGCTGCAAAGGTAACTGTCAATGCGAGAACTATCCGCAGACCGTAGAGTGAAAATCCTTTGCTGCCAAGCGTTGAACCGATAAGACCGCCTGTTACAACTACCAAAATAAGTGGAAATATATTTGGCGGAATAGAACCGCCCGAAACAGAGAAAGCAATCAATCCCGAAATGGAATTCAGGAAAATGAACGGTGCAGAAATAGCTGCCGTAGCTCGTGCATCGGTCCATTTAAACAATATCAGCAACGGACTTAGGATGATGCCACCACCAATGCCTAACATTCCGGATAAAAAACCAACCAATGCACCTATACCTAACAAATAATGGACTGGTATGTCTCTTGAATTTTCCCTGTCTTCTATGTTACGTTTTATCAATAATCGATAGCACGAAAATAATAAAATAACTGCTAATAAATTGTTGACTACAGGTTGATTGAACTTAAGAAATCCGCCTAAAAATGCAGCTGGAACCGATGCCAGAATCAATGGATAAAATAAATGCCATTTAAAATGACCTGCTTTGAAATACATGATAAATCCGAGAAAAGAAACAACGATGTTCAGTATCAGTGCAGTGGGTTTAATACTCACAAACGGCACTGAGAACATGACCATCAATGCAATATATCCGCTGGCTCCGCCATGCCCTATAATTGAATAGAGTAAAGCCACTAAAAACAGGATAATCAGAAATGAGATGCTTAAAGTCATGATTGGAGTTTAATTACAAACCAACAAATACGAAGTCATCTTCAATTTTAACTGGGAAAACATTAATATTATTGCAACTGTCATTCAAGCACTCACCGGTTTCTAATGAGAATGACTTCTTATGAAACGGACATGCTACTTTAGGTTCGCCGTTAGCATCGCCAATTAATCCACGTGAAAGTGCCATCTCCATTTTATGTGGACAAAGGTTTTGGCAAGCGTACCATTCTCCTTTTTCGGTAAAATTAAAAATGGCTATTTGCTGTCCATCAATTAAAACTGCCACACCACCATTCTGGGGTATGTCTATGGTCTTTACTGTTTTATGCCAGATGATTGCTTTCGCTGGGGTTATTATGTTTGTTGTTGAAGTCATAAGATTTATTCTTTTGTTAATTATGAATTGAAAATTACCATGGTGTAGGCATTTTTTGGTTACGCATTGAAACAAATTTAATATTGCTGTCTGGTTCGTCCGAATTGGCAAAGGCTTTAAATTTATTCCTTAGTTCGGAATTTTCCACTACTTCTTTCCACTCACATTTGTAAGTATCAACCAGCAATTGCATGTCTTTCTCAAACTGCTCTGCCATTCCAAGTGAGTCATTTATAACAACTTCTTTCAGATAATCCATGCCGCCTTCCAATCCATCAAGCCATTTGGAGGTACGAGTAAGAGGAGAAGCCGTCTTAATGTAATACATCAGGAATCTGTCGAGGTATTGGATACAGGTTTCAGCTGTGATATCCGAAGCCAACAGTTGAGCATGCGCAGGATTGGCTCCGCCGTTTCCACATACAAATAAGTTCCAGCCTTTCTCGGAAGCAATAATTCCAAAGTCTTTTCCACGTGCTTCGGCGCATTCACGTACGCAGCCAGAAACTCCACCTTTCAGTTTGTGTGGCGAGCGAAGTCCTTTGTAACGGTTCTCAATTTCGATTGCAAAACTCACCGAGTCGTGCAATCCAAACCGACACCAGGTAGAACCAACGCAGCTTTTCACGGTGCGCAACGATTTTCCGTAAGCATGTCCACTTTCAAAACCCTCATTAATAAGCTCTTCCCAAATTACAGGCAACTGATCCACCCGTGCTCCAAACAAGTCGATACGTTGTCCGCCAGTTATTTTACAATACAAATCATACTTCTTACCAATGCGACCAATTGCTTCCAGTTTTTCAGGAGTAATTTCCCCGCCTGGTATACGCGGAACAATGGAATACGTTCCACCACGTTGGATATTAGCCAAAAACTTATCGTTCGTATCTTGGATTTGTTGGTGTTTTACAATGGGTTCGTTCCAAATGCTAGCAAGCAACGATGCTGTGAGCGGTTTACAAATTTCGCAACCGGCACCGTGTCCTTTTTTATGCAGTAAATCAGAGAACGTTTTGATGCCTTCCATTTTCACAATGTCGTACAATTCCTGACGGGTAAATTCGAAATGTTCACAAATTACTTTTTTTACTTCTTTACCTTGCTTTTTGAGAGTGGCAGTAAGTATATCGTCCACCATAGGCACGCAACCACCGCAACCTGTTCCAGCTTTGGTGCATTTTTTTAATCCAGCAACTGATGTGACATCATCATTCTCAATTGCAGCACATATCTTACCTTTAGTGACACCTTCGCACGAACAAATAACAGCATTGTCGGCCAAATCAAGTACGCTCAGTTTAAAGCCGCCACCTTGCGAAGCACCAGTCAGCAGGCTTTCTGGATTTGGCGGCAATAGGATTTTATTCTTATAAATCTGCAAAAGCATATTGTAATCTGAAGCATCGCCCACCAAAATACCACCCAGCAAATATTTTCCGTCCGGAGATATATTGATCCGTTTATAAACGTGGGTGAACTTGTTTTCGAGCATTAATGGAATACAATCCTCGGCCATACCCAGTGCATCGCCAAAGCTGGCTACATCTGCACCAATCAATTTTAGTTTGGTAGACATATCGCTACCGATAAATGATTTCTCATTTCCTTTCAATCTTTCGACCAAAACTTCTGCCATTTCGTAACAAGGAGCTACCAGTCCCCAAATCATACCCATTGCCAACGCGCATTCACCAATGGCATAAATGCCTGGATAAGTGGTTTGCATGCCTTCATCCACCAAAATGCCGCCAGCTTTACCAACCTCTAAACCTGCTTTGATGGCTAGTTCGTCTCGGGCTTTGATGCCTGATGAAATAATGACAATATCGGTATCAATTGAAGTTCCATCAATAAATTCAACTCCAGTTACCTTATCATCTCCTGTAAATCTGGCAATATTGGTATCGGTAATAATATTCAATCCATGTGCATCGAGTTTTTTGTGCAAGAAAGAAGCCCCTCTTTTATCCAGCTGACGGCCCATTAACCATGGACTTCGTTCGATAATTGTGCTCTCAATTCCATCGTCCATTATGGCTTTTGCCGCTTCCAGTCCCAACAGTCCACCGCCAATTACTACTCCTTTTTTTGCCTCTTTTACATATTCTTTTATGAGCGATAAATCGTAAATGGTGCGATAAACAAATACTCCGTCTTTCTCACGACCTTCGATGGGTGGCACAAATGCGGACGAACCAGTTGCCAACACCAAAATGTCATAATTCAACACGTTCTCATTATCTAGTAATACTGTTTTCTTGATTTTATCCAAATCAATAACCTTCGTGTTTTTGATAACTTCGATACCGTTTTCGTTGTACCATTCTTTGGGAGCTAGATGCAGCTCTTTCACAGACGTGCCCGTATAATAGCTGGTGAGATGAACCCGATCATATCCATAATGCGGTTCCTCCCCTACCACTGTCAAATCAAATTTATCAAGTAAGTTGGCGTCCACCATTTTCTGGCAGAATTTCACCGCTGTCATTCCATTTCCTACAATTATTATTTTCTCTTTCATGCTCATTTGTTTTATTGCTAATACCCTAGTATCTTTAAAAACTATTTGGTTGATCTCATTATTATATTTGCTTTAGTATTTCTACTACCGATTTTGACAATTTTCTACCTAAAATTACTGCCATTCCTTCCTCAGATATTTTTTTTGTGGTCTTTTTTACGATGTCAATAACCTTTTCCTTATCGTGCTTGGCTGCAAATGCAGGAAGATACCATTCTATGAATACGATGCACGCAACATCTTCCAATAGCTGGCCTTCAATGTGTTCTTTTTTTCCTCTGTTTTGCAAAATATCGCTGATTTGCTCAATGTTGTTTGCAGTAAATCCACACCTAGTCAGCACCTCGGTCATTCTAGCTATCTGATAATCGAGCACAGCTTTTCGCCATTGATAATAGCCTTTTTTATCCATCGGATACAGGTTGCGGGCTATTGCCCAGCGTTCTAAATGCTGACATTGAGCAGCCAATTTCATTTTGTAATCGGCGTCAACTGCAAATTCGGTTAAAACTTTCAACATACGTTGACTATAAAGCAATTCTGCAGGAAATTCAACTCCATCAACAATTTCTTTGTTTGCATCCAGTGCATGCACTTCATCAATGGCCAAATAGGCCTTAATATACAAGTCTTCAGTTATCATTTTATTTTCTTTTATCGTATTTTTCTATTTCGTAAGCTCATATTAATGATGATGTTCATGAGAATGAACCGAGCATTTGCAAGTGCTATTATTTCCCCATTCGTTTGTACCGTCAGTAAAATGCTCGTTTTTCCAAATGGGTACTTCGTATTTTACCCTGTCAATAATGTATCTGTTGGCATCATACGCTTCGGCTCGGTGCACTCCACAAGTGATAACTACGATAGCACAATCACTTATTTCGAGCCTTCCAAGTCGGTGGATGCAGTATGCATTGTTCAGCTTCCACCGTTCTTTTGCTGCAGCCACTATTTCGCTGATTTTCTTCTTTGCCATGGGTTCGTAAGCTTCATATTCGAGATAAGCCACTTCCTTATCATTGTTGCTCAGGCGAACTTCTCCACTAAAAATCACCATTCCTCCAGTGAGTGGACTGCGCAACGATTCTATTGCAGCTATCAATTCAATCGGTTTATTCGTAAGATGTTCCATATCAACCTCCGCTAAATGGTGGTAATACAATCAGTTCGCAGTTCTCAGTAATAATGAGATCTTTTGCCACAATTGTTGAATTTATTGCCAGTTGTGAAATATCTAAAACCTCTTTGGCTTTCGAATTCATTTCCAGCAATTTATCCATCACTTCATTGACCGAAGTTCCTTTTGTCAATTGTAAACTAATCGACTCCGAATAGTAGGTTTTCAGCCCCCCAAAAACTCGAATTATAATATCTATTTGTTCCATATTTATCCTCCAATCGATTGCATAGTTCTGGCATTGCCTGTAAAACTATGCACTTGTTTATGTGTTAATGCTTCTGCCAAAGCTTCTGCCAGCATATATGATTTTGTGTGTGCTTTAAGTTCTATTGCCTTTAAGCTGCTCAAACAGCCATAAATATTGCCATAGCTATCCAACCGCAAGCGATCGCAATCCTTGCAAAACGGCGTGGAGTCATTGGCTATAATTCCAAATGCTTGTTGACCTTGAATCTTCCAATAGTGTGCCGTAGCATGATTTTCTTTTGGCATTGCCAAGATTTCATATCGTTCCGAAATGGTATTCTGCATTTGTTCTTCCGAAAAGAAAAGCTCTTTATATGAATGGTGCAGAGGTCCCATGGGCATAAGTTCCAGAAAACGAATAAGAATATTTTTGCTCATTGCAAAATCGAGCAAGGGTAAAATTTGATGGTTGTTCACTCCTTTCAATATCACCGTATTGAGTTTTACTTCTAACCCGCAGGCAATGGCCGCATCGATAGATCTCAGTACATTGTCTAGGCCGGGGTTTCGGCTCATCTTTTCAAATGTTTCTTCATCCAACGCATCCAAAGATATATTTACAGAGCTTAAACCTGCATCGCGTAATTTTTCTACCTTACTGTAAAGCATGTGACCATTTGTTGTCATAGCTATTTTTCGAACATTCAACTTCTTTATACCAGTAACAATGCTCAACAATTCAGGGTGAAGCATCGGTTCGCCACCAGTCAAGCGAATAGTTTCCAGTGCCAGTTCATTGTGCAGATTCGCTATTAATTGAAGCAATTCTGCGACAGGAATAATGGTCTGATTCTGTATATAATTCACTGACACAAACGACTGGTTTCCCGAATTCTTTTTCGATAATCCATCTGCACAATACAAACATCCGTAATTGCATTCATGGGTTAAGCTTACGCGAAGCTTTTTGAATGTTCTGCCGTATACATCGTTCGTCATCATTCCTGTGCGTTTTTAACTAATTGGTCGTAATAAACCGGTTTGAAATCAGCCTTAGGGGCATCGCACAACTGGCATTTAAAGGTTTGCGGCAGTTTGTCGAATTTCGTTCCAGCAGGAATATCGAAAGCAATCATTCCTTTCTTTTCGTCATAAACGGACTGGCAATGTTCACACTGGTAAACCAGAATTTTCGTTTCTTTTTTTTCAGGCTCCGTTTCAACAATCTCCGAATGCTGTAAATACTGACTGTAAAACTTTAACGTCAGTTTCTGCAATTCCGTTGGAATTCGATACCATGGCACAAAGGGTGAATATGTTATATATTCGCACAGGTTAGGGTTGAAGTTTTTTGCATACCGGATTTTATAGACGGCAAATACATCTAGCCTGTTAAATAACTTAATACCAAACCGCCGTTCCAACTGAATGGAATAAAAGGAGAAATCATTTTTTGCTTTTATTCCGAAAGTTAGACCATATACGCATACATCCACACGGTCGAAAGCCTTTACAATCAGTCGTTTTAGCCTTAACGCTGTCTTGTTTTTAAATGGCAAATGCCAGTTCATGTCAAAAGAAGAATGACGCATGTTAATTCCGAACTTACCTAGCAATAGATCCCAATGGACTAGATCTTTTTCTGCAATTTCCTTAACCATAAACGATTTCCATGGTGTAATGCAGATTTTTGAGATGCCTGTTCGAAGGCACAACGCACACAGTTCCTCCAGAAAGTCAATTTCATATTCGTTATTGCGCCAATATAGTCCAGCCCAATAGTTCTTAGAAGCGTGCATTTTCCCAAACCCTTCGTAGTCATGACTGTGTTTGAAATCAAGCCTTGGTTCGCTCTCAATTTTTCGGTTGTTATATTCAATCCGATGTCTCAAAAACTCAAACCAATCCGACACATTTCCTCTTTTGAAATCAGCCCAAAAGCGTTCAAAAGACTCTGCCAATAAACAAATATCATCGCTGTGTATCATCACTGGCCAGCGGACTGGAATTTCATCGTCTGTCCGACGGATATACAAATACCAATAATGCTCAATGGGAGAAGCAATGAAATTTAATTGGCCGAACATGATTGGAACTAAACTTTGTTCAGGATCTGCAATATTTACCCTTAATTTAGGTTGATAATTGAATCTCTCCAACACATACAAATAGTTTCCCGACGACAACCAAGAGGTTGAATTCATAATGTCAGCGGAGACATATGAAGATACGATATTCTGGGATCGAAGTCCTTTATTGCCATAAACAATGTAATCGCTGTCAATTTTTTTGAATGCTGTTTGTATTTTGGACATTCGAGACTGTTTTACCTCAAAAAGTAAATCTTGACGTGATCCAAAATGTACTTTTGAACTGCCTGCAAGCCTCACAATTTCCAGAATACGCGACAAATGTGAAGGCGTAAGAATTCCACCTTTAGCCAAAACCCTGATTGTTTGTTTCTTTCCTAAACTCATAAGGCTAGAATGTTTTTCTGCGATTGTAAGAATGCTTCTATTTCAGGTCTGCACTTTCCACATCCGGTTGCCGCTCCGGTAGCGGTCAGTAATTCCTCAAACGTGATATTGTTATTCTTCTCAATGGCTGCAAGTAAATTGCCTTCGCCTACTTTTCGACATTTACAAATTACTTTTCCCAGAGCTGTCAATGGAGCTTTGGGCTTGTTAGCCATATTGTATTTCAAGCGGGCTACCAGTATGGCTTTCACCTCTGGACGGCAGCTTCCGCAACCAGTTCCAGCTCCAGTAGCCTGGCACAATTTTTCAAAGTTGACGGTTTTATTATCAATTTCTTCCCATAAATTACCTTCACCAACGCTGTTACACGTACAAACCAACCGACCTATAACCGGTTTTGTTGCTTTTCCTGTACGCAGTAATTGTTTCCGCTTTTCCGACAATTCTGTTTTTTGTTTGATAAGATCCTTAAACTCTGGAAACTCTGTTTTGTCACCCAGCAATATAGCACCCACCATAATGTTATTCTGAATAATACATTTTTTGTAATACCTGCTTGAACGATCGACTAAAACAATTTCTTCATAAGATCTATCATTTGTTGGCGTTTCTGTAATCCCAATGGTACAAAGTTCAAAACCAGAATATTTGAGAATGTTCACGTTGGTAGAACCTGAAAAATTGGCAGAAACATCGCCACATAAATGACGAGCTGCAACTATAGCTTGCTCCTCGGCCACAATGCTGATTCCGTATATTGTATCGTTGTGCTCGGCTATTTCACCAATGGCGTATATCGAGTCGACGTTAGTTTTTAGAACGTCATTTACTACCACGCCGCGTTGAACTTTTATTCCCGCACCTTTTGCCAATTCGGTATTCGGGCTTATGCCAATGGCCACAATTACTGCATTTGCCTTGATTTTATGCCCACTCTTCAAAATAATCGTCAACGAAGCATCTGAATTTTGAAGAATGGTTTCAACTTCATCATTTTGATAGAGATTTACACCACTTTCAAGCATTATTTCTTGAAGAATCTCCCCCGAAATCTTATCCAAATGCCGGTTCATTAGTCGGCCTACCCTGTTGACAACATGAATATCAATATCCTTCTCATTCAACGATGCAGCCATTTCAAGTCCAAGTAACCCAGCACCAACTAACACTACACTTTCGCCCGGTTGGATATGTTCCACAATGCGTTCGGCATCTCGGCGGCTTCGGATTGAGTATACTCCAGGAATATTCATGTCAATGGCTGCGGAGATAGTCGCCTTGCTACCTGTTGCCAGAACTAACTTATCGTAGCTGTGCTCCACATTATTCGAGTCAACTACAACCTTGCGTTGACTATCAATTCTATTCACCTGGTTATTGGTATGTAAAATCAAACTTAACTTCTCAAGTTCATCCTGACTTATTTTTTGTAAATCTTCCCAGGTTTTGGTCCCAAACATAAATTCCGGTAACGAAATGCGGTTGTAAAAAGGATCTGATTCATCTGAGAAAATATGAATTTCATCTTCGGATTTATACTCACGCATCGTGCTAACCAGTTTGAAAGCAGTATCACCAGCTCCAATGACAATGATTTTTTCAGCAGGTTTTACATATCGTCTAATATTAGCTATCGTATATTTAAAATCTGGTTCTTTGGATTGAGCATCCACTCTGGACGATGTCAGGTTGTTGGCCCTCAATAAGTCTGATCCTGCAATTTTACCCCAATGCATTGGGATGAAAATAATTCCTT
>CANIXM010000004.1 GCA_947471245.1 Paludibacteraceae bacterium
ACGAAACTATGGGTGCTGAATATTCAATTGAAACTATCCCAGCTGACTTATTGGACGAAGCACAAGAGTGGAGAGACAAAATGCTTGAAGTAATAGCTGAATATGATGATGTATTGATGGAGAAATTTTTTGATGATCCTTCAACCATCACCGAAGATGAAATTCAAGTAGCTATCCGCAAAGCAACACTAACCATGGAAATCAATCCTATGATTTGTGGTTCTGCTTTCAAAAACAAAGGTGTTCAAACCATGCTTGATGCTGTTTGTGCATACCTTCCAAGTCCGCTTGACACACCAGAAACTATCGGACATGACCCACGTAATCCTGAGAAGGAAGTGATTCGTCACCCAGATGCTAAAGAACCATTATGTGCGTTGGCATTTAAAATTGCCACTGACCCTTATGTAGGTCGTCTTTGTTTCTTCAGAGTTTACTCTGGACAACTTCCTGCTGGTTCGTATGTTTACAACACACGCTCTGAGAAAAAAGAACGTATCTCTCGTATTTTCCAAATGCACTCTAACAAACAAAATCCAGTAGAATTGATTTCTGCAGGTGATATTGGCGCTGGAGTAGGTTTTAAAGATATCCGTACTGGAGACACATTGTGTGACGAAGCTCATCCAATTACTTTGGAATCTATGGATTTCCCAGAACCAGTAATCGGAATTTCTATTGAGCCTAAAACTCAAAAAGATTTAGATAAATTGGGAATGGGATTGGCTAAATTGGCTGAAGAAGATCCAACATTTACAGTGCATACTCAAGAACAATCTGGTCAAACCATCATCAGTGGTATGGGTGAGCTTCACCTTGAAATTATCATTGACCGTTTGAAACGTGAGTTCAAAGTGGAATGTAACCAAGGACGTCCTCAAGTATCTTACAAAGAAGCTATTACTCAAGAAGTTCAACTTCGCGAAACATACAAGAAACAATCGGGTGGACGTGGTAAGTTTGCTGATATGATTGTAAAAGTAGGTCCAGCTGACTCAGACTTCGATGGTACACTTCAATTTGTTGACGTAGTAAAAGGTGGTAATATCCCTAAAGAATTTATCCCTTCTATTCAAAAAGGTTTCCAATTGGCCATGAAAAATGGTGTGTTGGCAGGTTTCCCACTTGACAAATTGAAAGTAACAGTAGTGGATGGTTCATATCACGCGGTTGACTCGGATCAATTATCATTTGAAATTTGTGCACAACTAGCTTATAAATCAGCTTGTGCAAAAGCTAAACCTGTTCTTTTGGAGCCTATCATGAAAATGGAAGTGGTTACACCAGAAGAAAACATGGGTGATGTGATTGGTGACTTGAACAAACGTCGTGGTCAAGTAGAAGGAATGGAATCAAGCCGCTCTGGAGCAAGAATCGTTAAAGCTAAAGTTCCTTTGGCAGAAACATTCGGATATGTAACCGCATTGCGTACTATTTCATCTGGACGTGCTACATCTACAATGGAATTTTCTCACTACGCTGAAGTATCTACTGCTATTGCTAAAGAAGTAGTTGCTGAGGCAAAAGGAAAAGTAGAATTATTATAAGAAGCCCCCTAAAATCTCCGCTAGTTGCGGAGATTTTTAAGAGCTTTGAAAAATATAGTTCCGATTAGCGAATGACTCTTAATCGGGAAAAAGAAATAAAATATAATTAGATAATCATTAAAAAAAGTGCTTGCTGAAAGTCCCCATTTGGGAATGTAAGGAGCTAAAAAACGTATGAGTCAAAAAATCAGAATCAAATTAAAATCTTACGATCACAACTTGGTTGATAAATCAGCTGAGAAAATCGTAAAAACAGTAAAAGCTACTGGAGCTGTAGTTAGTGGTCCTATTCCATTACCAACTCACAAACGCATTTTTACTGTGAACAGTGCAACATTCGTAAACAAAAAATCGCGTGAGCAATTTGAGCTTTGTTCTTATAAACGTCTAATCGACATTTATAGCTCAACTAGCAAAACCGTAGATGCATTGATGAAACTTGAATTGCCAAGCGGCGTAGAAGTAGAAATCAAAGTATAATGCCCCCTAGCCCCCGAAAGGGGAATAGAGAGTTAAGAGATAAATTAAATAAACATCGGTTTCCAAAAGTCCCCCTTCGGGGGATTTAGGGGGCTAAAAATTAATTGAAATGCCAGGATTATTAGGAAAAAAAATCGGAATGACATCCGTTTTCAGTGCCGATGGTAAAAATGTACCATGCACTGTTATTGAAGCAGGTCCTTGTGTTGTTACTCAAATCAAAACTGTAGATACTGACGGCTACAAAGCTGTGCAAGTAGGTTTTCAAACAAAAACTGAAAAACACACCAACAAAGCCGAAGCAGGTATCTTCAAAGCAGCTGGAGTAGCACCTCAAAGACACTTGGTTGAGTTCAAAGGATTCGAAACGGAATTCAAATTGGGTGATGCTATCACCGTTGAGATGTTCGAAGCAAATACGTTTGTCGACGTAGTAGGAACTTCAAAAGGTAAAGGTTTCCAAGGTGTTGTGAAACGTCATGGTTTTGGTGGGGTAGGTCAAGCTACACACGGTCAACATAACCGTCTTCGTGCACCAGGTTCATTGGGAGCATCATCTTATCCTTCACGCGTATTCAAAGGTATGCGCATGGGTGGACGCACAGGTGGTGACAAAGTTACAATGCAAAACCTACAAATATTAAAAGTCATTCCTGAACACAACTTGATCTTAATCAAGGGTTCTGTACCAGGAGCGAAAGGTTCAATCGTAATCATCAATAAATAACATGGAACTAAGTATATTAGATATCAAAGGAAATGACACAGGAAGAAAAGTATCGCTTAACGATGCAGTCTTCGGTATTGAGCCAAATGACCATGCTATTTATTTAGATGTGAAACAATATTTGGCTAACCAACGTCAAGGAACTCACAAAGCTAAAGGCAGAAGTGAATTGGCAGGTAGTACTCGCAAATTAGGAAAGCAAAAAGGAGGCGGTGGCGCTCGTCCAGGTGACATCAAGTCAGGTGTACGTGTAGGTGGTGGTCGTATGTTCGGTCCAGTTCCACGCGATTACAGCTTCAAACTGAACAAGAAAGTTAAACAACTTGCACGTAAATCGGCCTTGTCTTACAAAGCCATCAACAACCTAATCACAGTGGTTGATAAATTGGAGTTTGATGCCCCTAAAACAAAGGATTTTGTGTCAATGGCAAAAAGTTTACAGATTGCAGAGAAAAAACCGTTAATAATTTTAGCATCTGCAAATAAAAACGTATATTTGTCGGCTCGTAATTTAGCGTCTGCAAATGTTGTAACAGTTTCTGAGCTAAGCACTTATGCAATTTTGAATGCAAAATCTTTAGTGTTGACAGAAGAAGCAGTAGGTGCAGTAGAACAAATATTTAAAGCATAGGAGGTATAAAAATGGGAATTATCATTAAACCAATCGTAACTGAGAAAATGACTCAGCAAGGCGAAAAGCTTAACCGCTATGGCTTTAAAGTGCAAAAAGATGCCAACAAGATTGAAATCAAACAAGCTGTGGAGGCATTGTACAATGTAACTGTAAATGATGTAAATACCATCGTAGTAGCGGCTAAGAAAAAAAGTCGCTTTACCAAAGGTGGAGTTATCAAAGGTAGCACTTCTGCTTACAAGAAAGCTATCGTGACAGTTAAAGACGGAGAAACAATAGATTTTTATAGCAATATTTAATAAGAAAAATGGCTGTACGTAAATTAAGACCCACTACACCGGGGCAGAGACACAAGATTATTGGTACATTCGACACAATTACTGCGAGTGCACCAGAGAAATCTCTTGTTGTTGGCGGAAAAAAATCCGGAGGTCGTAACCATGATGGTAAAATGACCATGCGCTACTTAGGTGGCGGACACAAGAGAAAATATAGAGTAATTGACTTTAAACGAAACAAAGAAGGTGTTCCAGCAGTAGTAAAAGCAATCGAATATGATCCGAATCGTTCGGCACGTATCGCATTACTATACTACGTAGATGGAGAAAAAAGTTATATCCTTGCACCCAATGGATTAGAAGTTGGTCAATCTGTAGTATCAGGAGCTGATGTTGCTCCCGAAGTAGGTAATGCATTGCCATTGCAAAACATTCCTCTGGGAACAATCATTCACAACATTGAATTACGTCCTGGTCAAGGTGCCGCGATGGTACGTTCAGCAGGAGGTTTTGCTCAACTAACTTCACGTGAAGACAAATACGCCATCATCAAGTTGCCTTCAGGCGAGGTACGTAAAGTGCTTTCAACCTGTAAAGCTACTATCGGTAGCGTAGGTAATTCAGATCATGCATTAGAAAGATCAGGTAAAGCAGGTCGCTCACGTTGGCTTGGACGCCGTCCGAGAGTGAGAGGTGTAGCCATGAACCCGGTAGATCACCCCATGGGTGGTGGAGAAGGCCGTGCGTCTGGAGGACACCCACGTTCTCGCAAAGGCTTGTTAGCTAAGGGATACAAAACACGTACTCCTAAGAAAAAATCAAGTCAATATATTATTGAAAGAAAGAAAAAATAATCGAATAACTAAGTAAATAATATGAGCCGTTCATTAAAAAAAGGACCATACATCTATTTGAAGTTGGAGAACAAAGTATTAGCCATGAATGAAAGCGGAAAAAAAACCGTAATCAAAACATGGGCTCGTGCTTCCATGATCTCACCTGATTTTGTTGGTCACACTATTGCAGTTCACAATGGTAATAAATTTATCCCCGTATATGTAACCGAAAACATGGTAGGACACAAGTTAGGTGAGTTTTCACCTACACGTAACTTCCGCGGACATGGTGGTAAGAAAAAATAATCCATTGAAATTTAACAACAGACAAAATTAAACATTTCTAAAAAAATGGGTGCAAGAAAAAAAATAACAGCAGACGCTAGAAAAGAAGCTCAAAAGTCTCTTTACTTTGCTAAGCTCAATGACGTTCCTACATCACCACGTAAAATGCGCCTTGTGGCGGACATGATTCGCGGGATGGAAGTAAATAAAGCCTTGAGCGTATTGAAGTTTTCGTCAAAAGAAGCTTCTGGAAGACTAGAAAAGTTACTTAAATCAGCCATTGCCAACTGGGAAACCAAAACTGAGCAAAAAGCCGACAACGCTAACTTATATATAAGCTCAATATCCGTGGATTCAGCTACTATGCTAAAACGTTTACGCACAGCTCCACAAGGACGTGGATACCGTATCCGTAAACGCTCTAACCACGTGACATTGTTTGTAGATACAAAAATTACTAACGATACACAAAACTAATGCTCGATGGGACAAAAAATTAATCCAATAAGTAACCGTTTAGGTATTATTCGTGGATGGGATTCAAACTGGTATGGTGGCAACAATTATGGTGACACCCTAGTTGAAGATAATAAGATTAGAAAATATCTTAACGCTCGTCTTGCAAAAGCTAGTTTATCGAGAATCATAATTGAACGTACACTTAAACTTGTAACTATCACTGTATGTACTGCCAGACCAGGTATCATTATCGGAAAAGGCGGTCAAGAGGTGGACAAGTTAAAAGAAGAATTAAAGAAAATTACCGACAAAGAAGTACAAATCAATATCTTCGAAGTAAAACGTCCTGAATTGGATGCAGTAATCGTTGCCAACAACATTGCTCGTCAAGTAGAAGGAAAAATTGCTTACCGTCGTGCTACCAAAATGACCATCGCATCAACCATGCGCATGGGAGCTGAAGGTATCAAAGTACAATGTTCTGGTCGCTTGAATGGGGCGGAAATGGCACGTTCGGAAATGTATAAAGAAGGAAGAACACCTTTACATACTTTTAGAGCTGATATTGATTACGCACATGCAGAGGCAATGACCAAAGTAGGTATCATCGGAATCAAAGTCTGGATTTGTCGTGGCGAAATCTACGGTAAAAAAGATTTAGCTCCTAACTTTACAGCAACAAAAGAAGTTTCACGTGGTGGTGGAGAACGCAATGATCGTAATGATCGTTACAACGACCGTCCGAAAAACGACCGTGGTGCCGGAAAAGGTGGTTTTAAAAAGAAAAAGAATTAAACTGTTATTAATGAATTTTATTTAAGGAAATTATGTTACAACCTAAAAAAACAAAGTTCAGGAGACAGCAGAAGGGGCGCATGAAAGGAAATGCCCAAAGAGGTAATCAATTGGCGTTCGGATCTTTTGGAATAAAATCGTTAGAATCTAAATGGTTAACTGGTCGTCAAATTGAAGCCGCCCGTATCGCTGTAACCCGTTATATGCAACGTCAAGGACAAATCTGGATCCGTGTATTTCCAGATAAACCCATCACTAAGAAGCCTGCAGAGGTACGTATGGGTAAAGGTAAAGGTGCTCCAGAAGGATTTGTTGCTCCTATTACTCCAGGACGTATGATATTTGAAGTGGAAGGTGTGTCTTACGAAATAGCTAAAGAAGCATTGCGCTTAGCTGCTCAAAAGCTCCCTGTTACCACAAAATTTGTAGTAAGACGAGATTATGACTTCACCTCTCTAAACGCGTAAGGACATGAAAACAAGAGAAATTAAAGAATTAAACAATAAGGAGATTCAAGAACGTTTGGAAGTGGAAAAAACACAACTAGACAGATTGAAATTGAATCACGCCATTTCTCCTCTTGATAATCCATTGCAAATTAAAGTGGTTCGTAGAACGATCTCGCGTCTTGCAACTGAGTTACGTCAGAGAGAAATAAATCAATAAAATTCAGACCCTGATGGAAACAAGAAATTTAAGAAAAGAAAGAACAGGTGTAGTTTTCAGCAACAAAATGGAGAAATCTATCACAGTAGCTGTAAAATGGAAAGAAAAGCACCCTATTTACGGAAAGTTCGTAAATAAGACTAAGAAATATCATGCTCATGACGAGAAAAACGATTGTAACATAGGCGACACTGTACGCATTATGGAAACTCGTCCGCTGAGTAAATTAAAAAGATGGAGATTAACTGAAATTATCGAAAGAGTTAAGTAATTATGATACAACAAGAATCCAGACTCATAGTAGCCGATAACAGTGGAGCCAAAACCGCTCTTTGTATTCGTGTATTAGGAGGAACCAGCAAACGCTATGCTTCACTAGGTGACATCATCGTAGTGTCAGTAAAAAGCGTTATCCCTTCGAGCGATCTTAAAAAGGGTATTGTTTCAAAAGCAGTAGTAGTACGTACAAAGAAAGAAGTTCGTCGTCAAGATGGTTCTTACATTCGCTTTGACGACAATGCATGCGTATTGTTAAACAATAGTGGCGAAATCCGTGGTAGCCGTATATTCGGTCCAGTGGCTCGTGAATTGCGTGCTACAAACATGAAAATCATATCACTTGCACCTGAAGTGCTTTAATCTTCGTAAAATAATATAGTGATGAGTAAATTACACATAAAAAAAGGTGACACCGTTTACGTAAATACCGGTATTGACAAAGGCAAAACTGGTAGAGTACTCGAAGTTCTTGTGAAAGAACAACGTGCAGTAGTAGAAGGTGTAAATATGGTCTCAAAGAGCACCAAGCCAAACGCGAAAAGTCCTCAAGGTGGAATAATCAAGAAAGAAGCTACTATTCATATCTCTAATTTAAATCCTGTAGAGAACGGCAAGCCAGTTCGTGTGGGACGAAAATTGAACGAAGAAGGTAGATTGGTGCGTATTTCTAAAAAATCAGGAGAGGAAATCTAGAATGAATACAGCAAGTTTAAAACAAGATTACAGAGAACGTATCGTTCCGATCTTAATGAAAGAGTTTGGTTACAGCTCAGTGATGCAAACACCAAAACTAGAAAAAATCGTTCTTAATCAAGGATTAGGAATGGCAGTAGCTGATAAAAAAATCATCGAAGTAGCTATCAATGAGATGACTACTATCACAGGTCAAAAAGCAGTTGCTACTTTGTCTAAAAAAGACATTTCAAACTTCAAACTACGTAAGAAAATGCCTATCGGTGTTCGTGTTACATTGCGCGGAGAAAGAATGTATGAGTTTTTGGAACGTTTGGTACGTGTAGCGTTGCCACGTGTTCGTGACTTTAAAGGGATTGAAAACAAATTGGACGGACGTGGAAATTACACGCTAGGTATCCAAGAACAAATCATTTTCCCCGAAATCAATATCGATGGCATTACTCGCCTGTTGGGTATGAACATCACATTTGTAACAACAGCTGCAACCGATGAAGAAGGTTTTGCATTGTTGAAAGAATTCGGATTACCATTCAAAAAAAACTAATTTAGAATACAATGGCAAAAGAATCAATGAAAGCCCGTGAGGTAAAAAGAGCCAAGCTGGTTGCTAAATATGCTGCAAAACGTGAAAAGTTTATCGCTGAAGGCAATTACGATGCACTTCAATCGATCCCAAAAAATGCTTCACCTGTACGCTTGCATAATCGTTGCAAAATTACTGGTCGTCCAAAAGGTTATATGCGTCAATTTGGAATCTCTCGTATCCAATTCCGCGAAATGGCTTCAAACGGATTAATCCCAGGAATCACCAAATCAAGCTGGTAGAACCCCCTGCCCCTAAAGGGGAGAACACAGACAGTTTTACTTGAAAAAAAAATTAAATCAATAGTTCTTGAAAGTCCCTCATCAGGGGATATAGGGGGCTTTAAATATTGTCCCGGCAGTCGGGATTAATTTAAAAACAATTAAAATGACAGATCCAATAGCAGATTATCTTACTCGATTGAGGAATGCTATCAAAGCTAACCACCGTGTGGTGGAAATTCCTGCATCGAATTTGAAAAAAGAATTGACCAAGATATTGCTTGAAAAAGGCTATATCCTAAACTACAAATTTGTAGAAGAAGGTCCCCAAGGCACAATCAAGATTGCCTTGAAGTATGATACAGTTAACAAAGTTAACTCTATAAAAAAATTAATCCGAGTTTCTACACCAGGTCTTCGCCAATATGTTGGTTACAAAGAAATGCCACGTGTATTGAATGGCTTAGGTATTGCGATTGTTTCTACTTCTAGAGGTGTAATGACCAACAAAGAAGCACTTGACTTAAAAGTAGGTGGTGAAGTTATTTGTTATGTTTATTAATCGAAGAGGAGGAAAGTAATATGTCAAGAATTGGAAAATTACCTATCAATGTACCTGCCGGAGTTACTATCTCGGTTCAAGATACAGTAGTTACTGTTAAAGGCCCAAAAGGTACTTTAACTCAAGATATAAATCCAAACATCACAGTTGCAATTGAAAATAATGTGTGTACAGTGTCTCGTCCAGATGATGAGAAACAAAATCGTGCTTTTCATGGTTTGTACCGTTCATTGATTCAAAACATGATAACTGGAGTTTCTGAAGGTTACAAAAAAACTTTAGAATTAGTAGGTGTTGGATATCGCGTTTCTAACCAAGGTCAAGTTTTAGAATTTGCTTTGGGATATACTCACAATATCTTTTTAAGTCTTCCTTCAGAAGTTAAGATTGAAACCAAAAGTGAGCGTAACCAAAATCCAGTTGTTATTTTGGAAAGTTGTGACAAACAATTGATCGGTCAAGTATGTGCTAAGATCCGTTCGTTCCGCAAACCAGAACCATACAAAGGAAAAGGTGTTAAATTCGCTGGTGAAGTCATTCGCCGCAAAGCAGGTAAATCTGCTGGTAAATAATTTACGTAAACTTGTGAAATTATGTCAACAAATTTAGAAAGAAGAACTAGAATAAAAGCTCACATCCGTCACAAAGTGTCTGGAAGTGCCCAAAAACCACGTTTAACAGTATTCAGAAGTAATACACAGATTTACGCTCAATTGATTGATGACGTAACAGGTATAACCCTTGCTTCAGCTTCATCGTTAGGTGTGAAAGATAAAGTAACTAAAACAGAACAAGCTGCAAAGGTAGGCGCTTTGGTAGCTAAAGTTGCTCAAGATGCCGGAATTACAGAAGTGGTGTTTGACCGTAATGGTTATTTATATCACGGTAGAGTTAAACAATTGGCTGATGCTGCTCGCGAAGCTGGTCTTAAATTTTAATCAAGAATGGCAACAAATATGAATAAAGTTAAATCTACCAATGATTTAGAATTGAAAGACAGATTAGTAGCTGTTAATCGTGTGACTAAGGTTACAAAAGGTGGACGTACATTTAGTTTTTCTGCAATCGTTGTAGTTGGAAATGAAGATGGTATAGTAGGATGGGGACTTGGTAAAGCTGGTGAAGTAACTGCTGCTATCGCAAAAGGAACTGAAGCTGCTAAGAAAAACTTGATTAAAGTGCCTGTGTTGAATGGAACGATTCCTCACGAACAATACTCAAAATTCGGTGGAGCACAAGTGTTTATCAGTCCTGCTTCGCACGGTACTGGAGTAAAAGCAGGTGGTGCGATGCGTGCAGTATTAGAAAGTGTTGGTGTTACTGACGTATTGGCTAAGTCTAAAGGTTCATCTAATCCACACAACCTTGTAAAAGCGACTATCGTTGCTTTGGGTGAATTAAGAGATGCACATACTGTTGCTCAAAACAGAGGTATTTCATTGGACAAAGTATTTAACGGATAAAACTCAAAAGATGGCAACTATAAAAATTAAACAAGTAAGAAGTAAAATCAAATCTCCAAAAGATCAAAAATTGACCTTGGAAGCACTTGGTTTGAAAAAAATGAATGCCGTAGTTGAACATGAAGCTACTCCTCAAATATTGGGTATGGTAGCAAAAGTGAAACACTTGGTAGAAGTGATCAATTAATAATTTTCTTAGACTTTTTAAATCATAAGATATGAACTTAAGTAATTTAACTCCTGCACAAGGTTCAGTTAAAACTAGAAAAAGAATTGGTCGTGGTACTGGTTCTGGTTTAGGTGGCACCTCCACAAAAGGGCACAAAGGACAAAAATCTCGTTCTGGTTACTCTAAAAAAATCGGATTCGAAGGTGGACAAATGCCTATTCAACGTCGTTTACCAAAATTTGGTTTCAAAAACATCAACCGCGTAGAATTCAAAGCAATCAACTTGGATACCATACAAGCATTGGCACAAACCAATAGCCTTTCTAAAATTGGTCTTGCTGAATTAAGAGAAGCTGGTTTTATTTCTAAAACTGCTTTGGTAAAGATTCTTGGTAAAGGTGTGTTGACTGTCAAAATCGAAGTAGAAGCCAACGCATTTTCAAAAACGGCAGAAGACGCAATTGTTGCCGCAGGTGGAACCGTAGTAAAACTATAACTTCATGAAAAAACTCATTGAGACTATTTCTAATATCTGGAAGATTGAAGACCTTCGCAGCAGACTGATTACCACTTTCTTATTAGTAGTGATTTATCGCTTCGGATCGTATGTTGTTCTACCGGGTATTGACCCAACAGCTTTGACAGCCTTGCGTGCTCAAACCAGTGGTGGTTTATTAGCCTTGTTGGATATGTTCTCTGGTGGTGCATTTGCTAACGCGTCAGTGTTTGCATTGGGTATTATGCCATACATTTCTGCATCCATTGTGATTCAGTTGTTGACTATTGCAGTGCCACATTTTCAAAAAATGCAACGTGAAGGTGAAAGTGGACGTCGTAAGATGAACCAATACACACGCTATCTGACTGTAGCTATCCTGTTGATGCAAGGTCCTTCATACCTGATTAATTTAAGTGTACAGTTAGCTCAGGCTGGTTCGGCTATCCCAAGCGGTACCATCTTTGTAATCACTTCTACACTGATTCTTTGCGGAGGAAGTATGTTTGTAATGTGGCTTGGCGAGCGCATCACTGACAAAGGCATTGGTAATGGTATTTCATTTATCATCCTTGTAGGTATCATATCTCGTTTCCCAGGTGCAATCATTAAAGAATTTGCTTCTCGTCTAGGCGATGCAGGTGGTGGTTTGGTGATGTTTTTGGGTGAGTTGATTTGCTTGCTATTGGTTATCGCTGCTTCAATCATGTTGGTACAAGGAACTCGTAAGATTCCTGTACAATATGCTAAACGAGTGGTGGGAAATAAACAATACGGTGGTGTACGTCAGTATATTCCATTGAAAATAAATGCTGCAGGTGTAATGCCTATCATTTTTGCACAAGCTATTATGTTTATTCCGATAACACTTGCCGGATTTTCAAAATCTCAAGCATTCAGTGGTTTTGTTGGAGCTTTTATGAATAACACTGGCTTTTGGTACAATGCTGTATTTGCATTATTAATCATTGTCTTTACCTATTTCTATACAGCTATCACGGTGAATCCTCATCAGATGGCAGAGGAAATGAAACGCAATAATGGATTTATTCCAGGCGTAAAACCAGGTAAAAAAACCGCTGAATACCTTGATTTGATTATGTCTCGTATTACGTTACCAGGTTCCATCTTCTTAGCACTTGTAGCTATTATGCCAGCATTTGCATCATTGGTGGGAATCAATCAACAGTTTGCACAGTTTTTTGGAGGCACATCCTTGTTGATTCTTGTGGGTGTGGTACTTGATACATTGCAACAAATTGAGAGTCACCTGTTGATGCGTCATTATGATGGATTGTTGAAATCAGGTAGAATCAAAGGGCGTACTGGCGGTACTGCAGCAGCATACTAATTTAGAAGTGAAAGATGATTTTTTTAAAATCAGATGATGAAATAGAATTACTTCGTGAAAGTAATCAAATCGTAGCTAAAACGTTAGCCGAGGTAGCAAAGTTAATCCAACCGGGAGTTACTACTGCTCAACTTGATAAAATTGCTGAGGAGTTTATTAGAGACAATGGTGGTGTACCCGGCTTTCTAGGTTATCACGGTTATCCGAACACACTCTGCACATCTGTCAATGAACAAGTAGTACACGGTATTCCTTCAGACAAGATAATACTTCAAGAAGGTGATATTGTATCGGTTGATTGCGGAGTTTTTAAGAATGACTTTCATGGCGACTCGGCTTATACATTTTGTGTAGGTGAGGTGAAGCCCGAAATTGTAGCATTGTTAAGAACTACTAAAGAATCATTGTACAAAGGCATCGAAAATGCAATCGAAGGAAAGCGTTTAGGAGATTTGGGCAATGCTATTCAGACTTATTGCGAAGAGCGCGGATATTCAGTAGTGCGTGAGATGATAGGGCATGGTGTAGGTCGTAAACTACACGAAGCTCCAGAAGTACCCAATTATGGTAAAAAGGGTAATGGCATTATGCTCAAATCGGGTATGACCATTGCCATCGAGCCAATGATAAATATGGGTAGTAGAAATCTGGTGTTTGAGAAAGATGGATGGACAACCCGCACTGTGGATCGTAAACCTTCTGCTCACTTCGAACATTCGGTGGTCGTAAGAAGAGGAAAAGCTGATATATTATCAACATTTGAATACATAGAACAAGTTTTAGGGAACAAAGCAATATAAAAAATGGCCAAACAAACAGCAATTGAACAAGACGGAACAATCATTGAAGCATTATCCAATGCCATGTTTCGAGTAGAATTGGAAAACGGTCACGTAATCACTGCTCACATTTCAGGAAAAATGAGGATGCACTACATCAAGATTTTGCCTGGTGATAAAGTGAAAGTGGAAATGTCACCTTATGATTTGTCTAAAGGAAGAATTTCGTTCAGGTACAAATAAGCTCGCTTAAAATCCCTCTACAAAAGGGTGGACGTAGTTTTTTGGAAATGAAAAATTTTGAGAGAAGTAAAATTAAATAATATCCCAACTATTTAAATGGCTCCAGATAGTTGGTAAGTCCCCGGTCGGGGGATTTAGGGGGCTTTTAAATCACCATGAAAGTAAGAGCATCAATCAAAAGACGTACAGACGATTGTAAAATCGTTCGTAGAAAAGGTCGTCTTTATGTAATCAACAAAAAAAATCCTAAGTTTAAACAACGTCAGGGATAATCATTTATCTTGAAAAAAAATTAGTTTATGGCTATAAGAATTGTAGGAGTAGATTTACCTCAAAACAAAAGAGGAGAAGTTGGATTGACTTATATCTACGGAATAGGTCGCAGTAGTGCAAAAAAGATTTTAGAATCTGCAGGTGTTGATATCAACATTAAGGTTAAAGACTGGACTGACGACCAAGCATCTAAAATCCGCGAAATTATTGGAGCAGGATTCAAAGTAGAAGGTGACCTTCGTTCAGAAGTGCAATTGAACATCAAGCGATTGATGGATATCGGTTGCTATCGTGGAGTGCGTCACCGTATTGGTCTTCCATTGAGAGGTCAAAGTACCAAGAACAATGCCCGTACACGTAAAGGTAAAAAGAAAACAGTTGCTAACAAGAAAAAAGCAACCAAATAATTAGGTTATTAACTGTTTGCGAATTTTAGAAAAAGCAAAAAAACATTAAGTAATATGGCAAAGAAAACAGTTGCAGCCAAGAAAAGAGTCGTTAAAGTAGATGGAGTAGGTCAATTGCACGTACACTCATCGTTTAACAACATTATTGTTACACTTACTAATGGTGATGGTCAAGTAATATCTTGGTCTTCAGCAGGTAAGATGGGATTCAGAGGCTCAAAGAAAAACACTCCTTATGCTGCTCAGATGGCAGCTCAAGATTGTTCAAAAGTTGCATTTGATTTAGGATTGAAAAAGGTGAAAGCCTATGTAAAAGGTCCAGGTAATGGTCGTGAATCAGCTATTCGTACTGTACATGGTGCAGGAATTGAAGTAACTGAAATCGTTGACGTAACACCTTTACCACACAATGGTTGTCGTCCTCCTAAAAGAAGAAGAGTGTAATTTTAAGAAATCTTTTCCTCGTAATTGAATCGGTGATACTATTTAAAAGATTGCAACCAACCCTCTCTGCAATCGCGGCTGAATAAACTGTTACCTTTTTGTAAGCGCGGAATTCATAACCAATTTTAAAAATTTAATAGAACAAAATGGCAAGATATATTGGACCAAAGTCAAGAATTGCTCGCAAGTTTGGTGAAGCTATTTTCGGACCAGACAAAGTGTTAGCAAAAAAGAATTATCCTCCTGGACAACACGGTCAAGGTCGTCGTAAAAAAACTTCTGAGTATGGTATTCAGTTACGCGAAAAACAAAAAGCAAAATACACTTACGGCGTGTTGGAGAAACAGTTCCGTAACTTGTATGAAAAAGCTCAACGTACAAAAGGTGTAACAGGTGAAGTGTTACTTCAACTGTTGGAGTCTCGTTTGGACAATTTGGTATATCGTTTGGGATTTTCTCCAACTCGCTCAGGCGCTCGTCAGTTGGTAAGTCACAAACACATCACCGTAGATGGTAAAGTAGTAAACATCGCTTCATGTCACATCCGTCCAGGTCAAGTAATTGCCGTACGTGAAAAAGACAAGTCGATGGAAGTAATACACGCATCTTTGAATGGATTTAACCACAGCAAATATCCATGGATTGAGTGGAACGCTTCAGCTTTATCAGGAACTTATTTACATGTTCCCGAACGTGAGGATATTCCAGAAAATATCAAAGAGCAATTAATCGTTGAGTTGTATTCTAAATAATAATTGAAACAATGGCTATATTGGCATTTCAAAAACCCGAAAAGGTTATCATGTTGGAAGCTGACGCATTTCATGGCAAATTTGAATTTCGTCCGCTAGAACCAGGCTATGGTATTACTGTAGGTAATGCACTTCGTCGTATCCTTTTGTCTTCATTAGAAGGTTTTGCAATTACTTCGATTAAAATCGAAGGGGTTGATCATGAATACTCCACTGTCCCAGGTGTAATTGATGATGTGACTAACATCATCTTGAACTTGAAGCAAGTGCGTTTCAAACAATTGGTTGAAGATATTGATCACGAGAAAGTAACCTTGAATATTGCCGGTGCTACTGTGTTGACAGCTGGTGACTTAGGTAAACAGTTTACTGGATTCGAGGTGCTCAATCCAAGTTTGATTATTTGTGAATTGGATCCATCGGCCAATTTCCAAATGGAATTGAACGTAAATAAAGGTCGTGGATATGCTCCATCGGAAGAAAACAAAACTGCTAATGCAGAGCTTGGAGTTATTCCTATCGATGCTATTTTCACTCCAATTCGTAATGTGAAATATGCAGTAGAAAACTACCGTGTAGAGCAAGTAACCGACTATGAAAAGTTAGTCCTTGAAATTTCTACAGATGGTTCTATACATCCAAAAGAAGCATTGAAGGAGTCTGCAAAGATTCTTATTCACCACTTTATGTTGTTTTCTGATGAGAAAATTTCATTGGAAACCAGTGAAGGTGAAGGTAATGACGACTTTGACGAGGAAGTACTTCACATGCGTCAGTTGCTTAAAACCAAATTGACCGACCTTGAACTATCTGTTCGTGCGTTGAACTGTTTGAAAGCAGCCGATGTAGATACATTGGGTCAATTGTGCAGCTACCACCGTCATGATTTATTGAAATTCCGCAATTTCGGTAAAAAGTCACTAACAGAGTTAGATGAAAAATTAGAAAGCTTGAATCTATCCTTCGGTATGGATATCACAAAATATAAATTAGATAAAGAGTAACAGAGATGAGACACAATAAGAAATTTAACCATTTAGGTCGCAAGACAGCTCATAGAAAAGCAATGTTGTCAAACATGGCATCTTCTCTTATTCAACATAAGAGAATTGCTACCACTTTGGCAAAAGCAAAAGCTTTACAAGTATATGTTGAGCCTCTTTTGACAAAATCTAAAGAAGATACTACACACTCTCGTCGTACTGTGTTCAGTTATCTTCAAAACAAAGAAGTTGTAACAGAACTTTTTCAAAATGTAGCACAAAAAATCGCTGATCGTCCAGGTGGTTATACACGTATTTTGCGTACAGGTTTCCGTCTTGGTGACAATGCAGAAATGTGTATCATCGAATTGGTGGATTATAACGAAAACATGTTGAAAGAAAAAGCTGCTAAGAAAGCTGCTCGTACTCGTCGTTCTACTGCTGCTAAGAAAGATGCAGCTCCTGTGAAAGAAGAAGTAGCTACACCAGTTGTAGAAGAGGTAGCACCAGTTGTTGACGAAAACGAAACACCTGCTGCAGAGTAATTCAAAATCAATAATGCAATAAAAGCGAGTAAGAAACCATCTGTTTCTTACTCGCTTTTATTTTGTACCTGCTGTCTTGGCGAGTTATGCTTATTCTTGTATAATCTTCATCGTTTCGTTGGCTTTGCTGTAGCCCAGATTCCAACTTTTTGTCAAGTCCACAATCCCCTCTTCTTTTAAACCAAATTCAATTTTAGCAAATCCTCTGTTGTTGTAAGCATACGCATCTTTTGGATTCAACTCTATGGCCTTGGAGTAGTCGGCAATTGCACTTTTGTATTCTTGTGAATAAAACTTAGCATTGCCTCTGAATATAAATGCATCTCCGTGTTTTGGGTTTATTTCTAAGGCTTTGGTGAAGTCAATAATTGCACCTTTGTAGTCTTGTAAATAATACTTTGTAGTGCCTCTTCCGTAGTAATTATCAGCACTCTTGGGGTCAAGCTCAATCGCTTTAGTAAAATCATTCGAAGCGGCATTAAATTCTAGCGAGTTTGATTTGGAAATTCCTCTTCCAAAATATGCATCCGCATTTTTAGGGTTAATATCTATTACTTTCGTCCAATCAGAGGTGGCTGCTTTGTAATCGTTGTTGTCAACCGTCATCCCTCTATTATAAAGTCCCTTGATGTACTTAGGATAACCCTCAATGGGCTTATTCCACTCTGCTATAGATGGCTTATTGCCTGCTGATGAGTCCTTTTTAAGTCCTTTCTCACGAAGTTTTAGATCTATAAATCGCGGATTCATATCAATGGCTTTCGTCCATTGAGCAATGGTGCCTTTGAAATTTCGAATTGAATTC
>CANIXM010000005.1 GCA_947471245.1 Paludibacteraceae bacterium
AGTATTATTGTTTCCACGATTTGGACTTGATCAGCGAAGGTAGTAGTATTGAAGAATATGAAGCTAACCTAAAAGCCATCGTAGCTTACGCCAAACAAAAGCAAGCCGAAACTGGTATCAAACTGATGTGGGGAACTGCTAATGTGTTTTCACCAGCTCGTTATATGAATGGCGCTAGCACCAATCCTGATTTTGACACAGCTGCTCGTGCTATGTTGCAAATCAAAAATGCAATTGACGCCACTATCGAATTGGGTGGAAAAGCATACGTATTCTGGGGAGGTCGTGAAGGTTACATGTCATTGCTGAACACCAACATGAAGCGTGAAAAACACCACATGGGAATCATGTTGCAAAAAGCTCGTGACTATGCCCGTGCCAAAGGTTTCAAAGGAGTATTCCTTATCGAACCAAAACCAATGGAACCAATGAAACATCAGTACGATGTGGATACTGAAACAGTGATTGGTTTCTTGAAACAATATGGTTTGGAAAACGATTTCAAAATCAATATAGAAGTAAACCACGCTACGTTGGCAGGTCATACTTTTGAGCACGAATTGCAATGCGCTGTAGATGCAGGTATGCTGGGAGCCATTGATGCCAACCGCGGTGATGTTCAAAACGGATGGGATACCGACCAATTTCCAGTGGATATTTTCGAATTGACACAAGCCATGTTGGTAGTACTTCAAGGTGGTGGCATGCAAGGTGGTGGTACCAACTTCGACGCCAAAATCCGTCGTAACTCTACCGATAACGAAGATTTATTCATCGCTCACGTAGGTGCTATGGATATTATGGCTCGTGCTTTGGAAGCTGCTGCAGCTATTTTGGAACAATCGCCATACAAGCAAATGACCGCTGATCGCTACGCTTCTTATGATGCTGGCAAAGGTAAAGAATTCGAAGATGGCAAACTTTCATTCGAAGATGTTTACGCCTATGCCAAAGCCAATGGCGAACCTAAGCAAATAAGCGGAAAACAAGAGCTTTATGAAGCGATTGTAAACATGTATATCTAATAAAAATCATGAAAAATCTACGGGTTGCAGTTGGCATTGGTTAACTGTAATTCGTAGATTTTTGTCTTTATTCAACTTAAATTATAACTAAACCCTCAATAACGAACTATGGCATTTATTGACACATCCTCCAAAGGAGGAGCAGAAAGTTCTTTCAAAACCGGCAATCCTTTTTATATCGGTTTACTTACACTTGTAGCCACTTTGGGTGGTTTGCTTTTCGGATACGACACCGCGGTGGTCAACGGGGCAGAAAAATCGTTGGTAGAGTTTTATATTTACAAAACTACAGCCACAGGGTTTACCTATGTGTCAGACATCATGACTGTCATCAGTCAGTACAAAATCATGATGGTGGCGGTGCTGTACCTTGTTTTCCTAATAGTATGTGGGCAAATCACCAAATTGCTTGGTTGGAAAAAAGGTGGTATAGCAGCTGGATTGGTAGTTGCAGCATTCACAGTGTGGGTTGTCAATTTTCTTTCTACTCCTATCCCTACAGAAGCTTTGGCATTGAAAGGCATTGCTGATGGTGTGAAAGGTTTTGTCATTGCTAGTGCACTTATCGGTTGTATTATTGGTGGTGCGTCGGCAGGTTTTATTTCCAAATCGCTTGGGCGCAAGAATGGACTTTTTCTAGCTGCGTCAGCGTTCTTTATCTCGGCTATCGGCGCTTGGAAACCTGAAGCTTTCAATGTGTTTGGCACCTTGGATGTGTATTCGTTTGTTATCTATCGCATCATTGGTGGTATCGGTGTGGGTATTGCTTCTATGATTTCACCCATGTACATTGCAGAGATTGCACCTGCTAATATTCGTGGTCGTCTCATTTCGTTCAACCAGTTTGCTATCATTTTTGGTATGCTGGTCATTTATTTTGTGAATTATTACATTGCTAGTCAAGGTGACGAAGAGTGGCTTATCAACGAAGGTTGGCGCTGGATGTTCTTCTCGGGTGCTATTCCCGCTGCATTGTTTTTGGTATTGTTGTTTTTTGTTCCCGAAACTCCTCGTTACTTAGCATCGCAAGGTAAAGATGAGAAAGCATTGCAAGTGCTTGAGAAAATTGCAGGAAAAGACAATGCTGCAACTGTATTAGCCGAAATAAAAGGCACGCTTCATGAAGTGAATGCACCATGGCTTTCCTATGGTTTTCTGGTGATTTTTGTGGGTGTTCTTCTATCGGTATTGCAGCAAGCTGTGGGCATCAATGTGGTGCTGTATTACGCAGGAAATATCTTCCGCAACATGGGTGCATCTACTGATTCGTCCTTGCTTCAAACCATCATCGTAGGATTGGTCAATCTGCTGTTTACGGTGGTAGCCATCATGACGGTGGATAAGTTTGGTCGTAAGCCATTGATGATTATCGGTTCGCTCGGCATGGCTGTGAGCATGATAGGTCTTGGCTTTACTTTCTATTCGGGCAATGTAGGCGTGTTGGCACTGGTATTTATGCTTACTTATACTGCAGCCTTTGCCATGAGCTGGGGGCCGGTGTGCTGGGTGCTACTTGCCGAAATTTTTCCCAATTCCATCCGTGGAGCCATGTCCATAGCGGTAGCTGCACAGTGGATAGCCAACTGGGTAGTGTCGCTTACTTTCCCCATGCTCAACGACAATGTGTACCTTACCACACAGTTCAACCATGGCTTTTCCTATTGGGTGTACGGGTTGATGGGGCTGCTCTCAGCTTTGTTTATGTGGAAAATGGTACCCGAAACCAAAGGTAAAAAGCTAGAGGAAATGGAAAATATTTGGAAAAAGTAATCCTGATAGCATTTTCAAATTATCAATCGCCACTAAGTTGAATTATGACTTAGTGGCGATTGGTTTTATTATCAGGGAAGTTTGTATCTTTGCAAATATAAAATTAATACACCAAAAATGTCGAGTTTAAAGCTAAGCAGGTTTACAAACAACATACCAACCATTTTTCAATGGGTTGTTTTTCTTTCTATAAATTGTTTATTTATAGCTAAATATATAACTAGAACTCATGTAAACTTACTAGTTGGATTAAGTCTCTACTTGGTAGTGATTTTTGTATTGTATTTGTTTGTCAAGCGAATTATGAATTGTCATGATAGGACAATAAAATATTTGTATTTTTCATTATCCTTGTTAATCCTCACTGGAATTGTAATAATTCAGTATTCAACTAATCCATATTCATTAATGGTGGACAGATGGTCTGCCATTAACAACTTTATTGAATACTTGTTTCAGGGCAAGTATCCTTATCTGGCAAAAACTCATCTGGGAGGCTATGGTTCACCATTTCCTGTTTGGCAATTCTTGCACATCCCATTTTATTTGCTTGGCAATATTGCTTTAGGAATGTGTTTCTCTTTCATATTACTTAGTATTACTTTGAGATGGTACTTCTCCGATTATAGAAAGCCATTAATATTCATGCTTTTTTTATTCGTCTCTCCCGCATTTTGGTATGAAGTGACAACGAGAAGTGACTTGTTTTATAATCTATTAGACTGTTTACTGATTATTTTAGTTTTTCACAAAAACAAGTATTCAATATCTAATCATCCAATTATAATAGGCATTATTTGTGGCTTGTTTCTATCTACAAGGTTGTCAGTTTTTTTTCCATTCTTAATCTATTTTTTCAAAGATTTTATGGATGTTAACGGCAAGCAAAAGTTGATTTTTTTTAGTGTTAGTGTATTGTCATTTGTGATCAGTTTTGCTCCCTTGTTTATTTGGGATTTTCACTCTTTGATGTTTTTTAGATACAATCCGTTTGTTTTGCAAACTAGACAGGGGTCCATTCTAGAGGTAATTCTTTTGTTGGTTGTAGCAATACTTTTTTCATTGAAATGGAAAACAGATTTTAATAAGTGTATACATTTAATTTCGTACTCTTTACTGCTACTTGTGCTTATGACATTTATTCACAATATGATTTTGGATAATTTTCATTATGGATTATTTACAGGTAAATATGATATTACATATTTCAATATGGCTTTGCCTTTTTGTGTTTTTATTTTGTGTAGTCATAATTTTATTGACATGACTAAGGCTTAAGAATTTAAGCTTTTAAGCAAAAAAAAATGTATTGTAAAAAAGCAAAGAGTCTTTTAAATTTATAGCATAAAGCAATTTTAAACTAAACTAGAGGTATTGTTTAAAGTTTGCTTTATTAATTATTGTAATAGAACAACTCCTAGTTTTACTGTATTAATGCTTTATTTGTTGTGTAATATTGTTTAATTTTAATGTGTGGATGTCGTTTTAAAGTTGAAAAAGGGCATTTGCCATTAATACTTTTCATTAGTAAGGATTTGTGAAAGCGATTCTGATAATTGTATACCTTAAAATATAAGCATATAGCCACCTTTACTGCTCATTTCTATAATACATCTGTACGTAATTGACCACATCTTTGTAGATTGGTGTGGTGAAGCCCACAAACATATCTTGTGGTGATGGTGGTATCATGCTGGGATTGATGCCAAGGTGCTTCCTTTTGTGACTAGGTAGAGCTCTGTCGTCACCGTTGTAAGTTGCCCAATGGATGGCCCACACATAAGTGCCAGGAAACTTTCTGTCTTCAAGTACACCGTTGTTTTGGGTGTTGATGATTGTTAGGTCAAGCACTCCATTGGATATTAACTCGCGGGTGTTGGTGGTTAGTTTGCCAGTCACGGTGTTGTAGGAGTTATATGTTTTCCCATCAACCTTTACTGTCCCCACCACCACGCTGTCTTTTTTGAAATCCTCTACTTTGGTTGACTCTCTTATATTGCCAAGGGTAAACTGTTCGAAGTCAAGTCGGATGGTTTGATGAGGATTGCGCATGTTTTCCTGATTGGCTTCATCGTAGGTGTAAAAGCGCACAAATTTTCCCGCAGTGGCTCTTTTCATATCTCCCAGCAGGTTGTTGTAGAAAAAATCGGCATTGTATTGAAGGTTTCTGCTGGTGATGGGGCGTTCTACTATCACGCGCAAGGTGCCTGCATACCTTGCCTCTGCCATTTTGTTCAGCACATCTTTGTATCCACGCACATAGTTGTTGCAGTTGCTAAACAGTCTGAATGCATTTCTGGCCTCATACATATTCCCAGTAGACAATGCCCTGCTGCCAAGGGTGTACGCCCTATCGGCTGCATTTTGCTTGGCTGTGGTGAGTTCATTGATGTATTCTGCTGGATGAGGTATAATCTCTAGTGCTCTAGGACAATGGTAGATAGCGTTGGCCAATGCATTCAAATTTTCATACTGACCTACCTGAATGTCATACTTATCCGGTTCGTCACCCATGTTGGTGTTTTCAATGGTTCGCAATGAATTTTGTTTTGCCAACGGGTATGCATTTGTCAGCACATAAATCGCTTTTTTATTATTCGGTGAAGACTTTAGCTTATCGATTGCTTCATAGCATGCTTTGTAGTAATCGCCGTGTTTGAAAGCGTTCATACCAGTGGAGCAGGAACTTGCCAAGACCACTATGATACTCAGCAATAGAATCAGTTTAAGTTTTCCCATATAATTTTCAGTTTAAATGATTGTAAGTAAATGGAACTAAATAATATCTTCTTTGTGTCAATTGCTGTCCCATTTATGGGGCAGATAGTTAGTTAGAATATGATATTGTCTTTAGCCAAACCATGATTAAAATTTGGTTAAAGCCTTGTGATTCTTGAATATTTATTCCTTCTCATAAATGGGAAGACAATTCATGTTATCTGAATAATCAAAAAAACGACATTATATTTGTCCGACTATTTTCTACATTGTTGAATTCGTTTCAGAATATTTACATTCTTTCTGGAACATCTATTCCCAGCAGTTTCATTCCGTTTTGGATGGTGTTGCCCACGGTTTTGGATAACACTAACCTGAATTTTTTACAGTCCTCATTTTCTTCTTTGAGAATGGAAAAATCATGATAAAATTGATTGTATTCTTTTACCAATTCATACATGTAATTGGCTATCAATGCAGGACTAAACTCGTCTCCTGCTTGTTTTACCACGTTCGGAAATTCACTCACCAATTGAATCAAATTACTTTCTTTTTCGGCAAGCTGTATGTTCTCGAATGTTATGGACGAATAATCCACTCCCATTTCATTTGCTTTTCTGAGTACCGATTTGATGCGAGCATGGGTGTATTGGATAAATGGTCCAGTGTTCCCATTGAAGTCAATTGATTCCTTGGGGTTGAAAGTCATGTTTTTGCGTGGGTCCACCTTCAGAATGAAATATTTTAATGCCCCAAGTCCTATCATTCTTGCTATTTCCTCTATTTCTTGTTCGGTGCAGTTGTCCAGCTTGCCTAGTTCCAATGAGGTTTCCTTGGCCGAATCTATCATTTCCTGCATCAGATCATCCGCATCTACCACTGTGCCCTCGCGACTTTTCATTTTCCCCTCTGGTAGTTCTACCATGCCATATGAAAAATGCACCAAATCTTTCCCCCAGCTAAATCCTAATTTGTCCAATAGCAATGCCAGTACCTGAAAATGATAGTTTTGCTCATTGCCTACTACGTACACCATTTTGCTTATTTGGTAATCGTCGTATCTAAGTTTGGCTGTGCCAATGTCTTGGGTCATGTACACAGAAGTGCCGTCGCCACGCAGCAGAAGCTTTTCGTCAAGCCCGTCTGGTGTGAGGTCTGCCCATACCGAGCGGTCTTCGCGCTGATAAAACACACCCTTAGCTAGTCCTTCCTCTACTTTGTTTTTACCTTCGAGGTAGGTTTGAGATTCGTAATATATTTTGTCAAAGTCCACGCCCAGTTTTTTATACGTCACCTCAAATCCTTCATACACCCATCCATTCATGGTTTGCCAAAGTTGGTACACTTCAGGGTCGTTGTTTTCCCACGCCAATAGCATGTTTTGGGCTGCTAGAATCAATGGAGCTTTTTTCTTTGCATCTTCTTCTGTGAGCCCTTTGTCCATTAGTTCTTTGATTTCTGCTTTGTAAGCTTTGTCAAACACCACGTAATACTTGCCCACCAGGTGATCACCCTTCATGCCAGTACTTTGAGGTGTTTCTCCATTGCCAAACAATTTCCATGCCAGCATGGATTTGCAGATATGGATGCCTCGGTCATTCACTATATTCGTTTTGATGACATTCCATCCGTTGGCTTTTTGAATCTCGGCGATGCTGTATCCGAGCAGGTTGTTGCGGATATGCCCTAGGTGAAGAGGTTTGTTGGTGTTGGGCGAGGAGTATTCTATCATCATCACCTTGGCTTGTTCATCGGGAGTCATGATGCCAAACTGCGGTTGCTGATTGATTTCTATCAGCAGTTTAGTCCAATACTCAGCACTGATAGAAAGATTCAGAAATCCTTTGATGACATTGAATTTTGTAATGATAGGATTTTGAGATATCAAGAATGTACCTATCGCTTCACCTGTTTGTTCGGGCGATTTTCTGGATACTTTGGTAAATGGAAAAGTGACAACGGTAACATCACCTTCAAATTCTTTTTTAGTCTTTTGGATTTGGATGCTTTTTAGTTCGACTTCAGTTCCGAACAATTCTTTAATTGCTTTAGCTACTTCGTTTTGAATGGTGAGTTCTAAATTCATTGTGGTATGTGAGTTATGTTTTTTTTTAGTTGCAAAGATACGATAATTTGAGGAAACGAAAAAGCTTGCTTTCCAATGGCTGAAAAGCAAGCTTCATCATGGTTTTGTACCTCCCTAAAATTTCACTCCAAGTGAGATGATTAAGTTAGAAAGTGGAAGATTATCTATTGTTTCAGATTTTATTTTGGTTTGATACATGTCTTGAATCAAGCTGTATCTAGCGTCTAAGGTAAACATCAAAACATCTACACCAATGCCTGTTTCTAGTCCTACTTGTGATGATTTGACGTCTTTTTTGAAATCTGCTGCGGTCAATGCTCCTCCCGTTATGTTTTTGAAGTCCATGGATGAACCTGCATTGAATCTGAATTTTGGACCGGCATAAGCCCTGATATTGACCAGTTTTAAGTCGAGTATTTTATAACCGATCATAATCGGTATGTCAATGGTACTTAAAGTAATCAATTTGTCGTAAGTAACTGGCGTATTGCCAGTAATGTCTTGCATGGTGATGGCGTATTGTTTTTTTCCAATGTTGTAGAGTAGCTCTGGTTGGATGTAGATTCTTTTTACAGCAAATCGACCAAATCCACCGATATGAAAGTCAGTGTTCACTTCATTTTTTACACTGTTCAGGTCATATCCGCCAGTGGCTACAGAGCTGATGTTGGACATGTCAAGTGTGGAAGTGTAGCCAGCTTTTATGCCGAAATTCAATTGGGAAAAAGCTGCTGGTATGCCACTCAAGAGGAACGAAAGAATTATTAGGTTTTTCTTCATGGTAGTTTTTTGTTGAGTTTATTGTATTGCGTGAGATTTATTGTATTGCACTGGGATACACGTTTGTTTTTTCTTTTACCCAATTCGGGTTGTGTATTTTTATTCGAGTACTGTCAAATTTCAATTCGTTTTTCTTGGGTAAATCCAAGATGTATTCTTCCTTGTTTTTGTTCGTTAGATTTCTACCTCTTAGCCAAATATTGAAATCCTTCAGTTGGAAATAGGTGATGCCATGAGCTATCGCCCAGTCTGCCCAGTCACTAACAGGCTCATTTACTTTTACTTTGTCTGTGCCAATGGCGGTATAGAAATCATTTTTTGAAAGTTGATATCCCCAAGCTGATGGATTTTCAAGAAACTGTTTCATGGCCAAGATTCGAAATACATACCTACTTGTTTCTGCTGTGAGCAACATATCAAAAAACGTTCCAACTTTTTGTTTGTCTATCTCGCCCGATAATCTTCCCATGCCACCATTGTACGAAGCTGCCACGGTCAACCAATCGTTGTATTTCGTATAGGCACGTTTCAGATACTTGCATGCTGCCACCGTCGATTTCTCAAGGTGGTAGCGCTCGTCCACCTCGTCATTTACTTCCAGACCAAATTCTTGAGCAGTCTTGGGCATCAATTGCCAAAACCCAGCAGCTTGTACAGGAGATAATGCTCTAGGGTCTAAATTGCTCTCCACCACGGCCAAATACTTAAAATCATCAGGAACACCATTGGCTTTTAAAATCGGTTCAATGATAGGAAAATATTTATTTGCACGTTTGATAATTAGAAGACTGGATGAATGACTGTATCCAATATTCATTTGCTCCCTGTCATACCGCTCTCTTAAGTCATACCTATCCAAAACAACTTCTTGTCCTCCAAAGTTCACTTTATCAGGGATGGAGAATGTACTGATGTTATCTACCGAATACACCTTGCAGCCGGTCCACATTACGCAAACCAATAGTGTTAATTTTATTACCTTCATGTGTTTAGTATTTAAGCCTTCGCATGCCCTTTCGAAGGAGAGGATGTGAAGTTAGTATTGTTTAATTAAGCCCTTGCGTGTCCAAAATTTCTATTATGGTAAGGGGTGTTCCAATGCACAAAGATACAGTTAGTGTCCTAATTAATGACTCTATTTTCCTAAAAAAGCAAACTAATCCTTATTTTTCTCTATCTCTATTTCAAAAATATCTATCTTTGTCTAAGCTCATTGGAGCCAACAGACTGTTCATCTTAGCATAATAAAGCATTGTCAATGAAACGAGCAATATTTCCAGGTACTTTTGATCCATTCACAGTGGGACATTATTCCATTGTAGAGCGAGGATTGTGTATATTTGATGAAATCATCATTGGTGTGGGTATCAATAAGTCCAAAAACACCTTGTTTTCTTTAGAAAAAAGAATCGATATTATTAATCAATCGTTTGTTGATGAACCTCGTGTAAAAGTAGCATCCTATCTCAGTCTTACCGTCGATTTTGCTTTATCGGTGCAGGCCGATTTTGTATTGCGCGGTTTGCGTTCAGTGGGTGATTTTGAGTACGAGCGATCCATAGCCGATGCCAATAAAAAACTTACAGGCATTGAGACAGTTATATTGCTCACAGAGTCTAAACATTCCTTTATATCCTCTACAGTGACGCGTGAATTGTATTCTTTTGGCAAGGATATTACAGGTTTTCTCGCCCCCAATGTAAAACTTTAAAACACGATTTTTATAAATGACAGCATCCTTCATTAAAAAAGCTATCTTTCTAACTATAAGCCTTACAACTTTATGCAGTTCGGCTTTTTCAGATAATGTCACCAATCCCAAAAGCTTTCAAATAACCAAAAATCTTTCTATTTTCAATGCCGTAGTCCGAGAATTGGATATGCATTATGTAGATACGATTGATTATGACAAGTTTTTTAAAAAGACGATTGATGGGATGCTCGATAAATTAGATCCCTATACCGATTATTACACCGAAGACGATACCGAACAGTTGACCTTTATGACCAAAGGCGAATATGTAGGCATCGGCGCTGTGATTGTCAAGAAGGGGAAAAACATCATGATTGCAGACTTGTATGAAGGAAAGCCAGCCCACAAAGCCGATATACGAGTAGGCGATGTGATAATGGAAGTGGACGGCAAAAAAGTGGAAGGTCGAACTTCAGAGGAGGTGAGTTCGATGCTTAAAGGTCTCAAGAATTCGACCATTAAAATTAAACTCCAACGTGATAATTTGCAGTTAACAAAAGAGTTTTTGCGTGAAAAGATTCACCTCAATCCCGTAGATTATTCCACAGTGCTTGCTCCAAATGTGGGTTACATCCGATTGGGTGAGTTCACCGAACAGTCAGCACAGGAGTTTAGGACGGTGGTGGCTGACATGCAAAAATCCAATGCCATCCAATCACTCATTATTGACGTAAGAAACAATGGTGGTGGACTGGTGGATGAAGCTGTCAAGATACTAGGTTTCTTCCTTCCCAAAGGCACAGTGGTGGCCTACACCAAAGGAAAAAACAAACAATCTGACCGAACTTACAAAACGCCTTTGGAACCACAGTTTCCCAATATGAAATTGGTTGTGTTGACCAACCGCCTCTCAGCGTCTGCATCAGAGATTTTGGCAGGTGCTATTCAGGATTTGGACAGAGGGTTGGTCGTTGGTGAGCGCACTTATGGCAAAGGGTTGGTTCAGAGTGTTCATCCCATTCCTTTTAATGGTAATGTGAAAGTGACCATTGCCAAATATTATATTCCTACAGGTAGGTGCATTCAGGCCATTGATTACAGCCAAAGAAATGAGGATGGGAGCGTAGGGCGTATTCCAGATAGCCTGACCACCGTTTTCAAAACCACCAATGGACGTGTAGTTCGCGATGGCGGTGGAATTTTACCAGACACACTCACCAGCGATGATAAAAAATGGAATATTGCTCATTATATTTACATGCAAAATATGTATTTTGATTTTGTGAATGAGTATGTAAAAAAACATTCCACCATTGCTCGCCCAGAAGTGTTTGCACTTGACAGCACGGATTTTAATGATTTTAAAGACTACCTCCTCAAACAGAAATTCACCTACACGTCACAGTCAGAAAAAGCATTTGATGAATTGATGGAAGTGGTTAGCCTAGAAGGTTATGACAAAAGTGCAACAGCAGAACTGGAAGCTTTGAAATTGAAACTTAAACCAGATGTCTCAAAAAATATAGCCGATAATGCAACCAAAATAAGGGAGTATTTAAGCATTGAAATTGTGAAAAGGTACTATTTCCAAAAAGGTGTTATTCAGTACTATATGGATAAAGATGATGAAGTGAAAGTTGCACTGGCTTTACTGAACAACACCACTAAATTTAAGGAAATGCTATCTGAAAAGTAGTTTTTTCGAAATCAGTAAGTTAAAAATGGAAAAGATATCGTATTTTTGCGAAATACTATTAATTAATCAGAATCAATACTTCAATGACCAGATTTTTACTAATTTTACTCATTCACATGTTAGGCGATTTCTTTTTTCAAGGTGACAACATGATTTGGCTTAAATATTTCAGACTCAAAAGTTTGTTAGGACATTCATTCATCTATTTTGTTTGTTTGCTTTTGTTTAGTCCATTGTTGCTTCAGATTCCATTCTGGTATTGCCTTCTTTTTGCTATTGTGAATGGATTGATGCACCTGGGTGTAGATTATTATACCGGAATTCTCCGAAAAAAATATTGGGAAAAAGACGAAACTATGTATGCCACCATCATGGGTATAGACCAAGTGGCGCATATTGCTTGTTTGGTAATCAGTTTCTTAATGATTGTGCCTGACGGATTTCACTATATCTCACCCTATTACGAATTGTTGCCCTATTAAATCCTTCTAACTCGTAACTCACACTCTTTTTGTGATGGTGCTGAATATGAATATAGCTTGGCGTATTAATAGTTTGTTGAAGCACCTGTCCAAATCCAGAAACACATTTGGTTTTGGTGTTCATTCACCGTTCCTATTTCACTTTACAAAGTTTGTGCTGAATGAAAAAAATAGATTTTATGTATTCAATAACATAGAACAATTAAGATCATCACTAAAGAAAGATTACAGACCGATTGCCCCACTGGACTTCGGCACAGGTGATGCCCGCATTCGTAAAGTGTCACAAATAGCACAAACATCGCTTTCATCTCCACGAAAATTAAGGTTGCTCTACCGAATTATTCACACCTATAAATGCAAAAATATTCTAGAACTTGGAACATCTTTGGGTATTTCCACAGCCTACATGGCATCACCGTCTCATCATTTACGTTGTGTGTCTATCGAGGGAAATAAACAACTTGCTTCAATGGCGGTTGACAATTTAGCGCAACTAGGAATAAACAATGTCTCAGTCATACAAAGCAATATCGACGCCTGTTTAGATGGCGTTCTTGAAGATTTTGATACTCTTGATTTTGTGTTTATTGATGCCAATCACCGAAGCCAGGCATTGAACAATTATGTGGAAAAATGCATTAAGAAAACGAATGAACATTCAATTTTGGTGATTGATGACATCAATTGGTCTGAGGATATGCACAAAGCTTGGAAGCACCTACAGTCCCATCCCGCAGTGACTTCGACTATTAGCACGTATCATTTCGGTATTGTGTTTTTTAATACACATTTAACCAAAAAACATTATCACATGATGTTCTAAATTAATAATGAAAGTAATAGAACCACAATTACATTTTGACATACTAAAAATAAATCAAACAAAACTAACTATAAACCCCTTCCGCCAGCTGGCGGAGGCTTGGGGAGGCTGCTAAACACATGAAACGAGCACGACAAATAAACTTTGACACACAAGGAGATGTTTATGTGCGAGTTCCATCTGACAATTAAAAAACAATTATAAACAGATGAAACGAACATGACAAAATTTAATCTATTATGACCCACAAGGGCATGATTAAATTTTGTCATGAGAGTTCCATCTGACAACTGCAATTTAAATTATAAACAGATGAAACTATATACTAAAACAGGAGATAAGGGTCAAACAGGCCTTATCGGTGGAACTCGAGTTCCGAAAAATGACATGAGAATTGAAGCTTATGGTACTGTGGATGAACTTAACGCACATGTTGGGTATCTCACTACTTTCTCAATGCCCGAGATGGTAAGTACGTATCTGAGTACACTTCAAAATGTATTATTTACCATCGGGTCCTATTTAGCTACCGATCAGGAGCGAGTAGCTCTTCACCAAGCATCCATCGTAAGCCAGAAACATATTGAAGACATCGAAAAGCAAATCGACATACTAAGTGATGGTGTGCCACCTTTAGAATATTTTGTGCTACCAGGTGGCGCACCATCGGGTGCTGTCTGCCATGTATGCCGTACAGTAGCTCGCAGGGTGGAAAGGAGATTGTTCGATGTGGCAGATAGTTACCCCGTAGATCAAAATGTGTTGATTTATGTCAATCGTCTGTCGGATTATTTCTTTGCGCTTTCGCGTTATTTAACCATTGCCGCTGGGTGTCAGGAAGTGTTCTGGAAAGATGTCCGATTGTTGTAACCCATAGCGTAGAAATCCTTCACTTGAAGCTAATCTATTGTCAAATAGCCAATTGTGATTTTATGTATATGCTCAACTTGTTTTTTTTGTCACTTGGAATTATTATTGTATAAAAACTTGTTTTGCTAAAAAAAATTCTTATTTTTGCACAAAAATCAAAAGAACTAATTATTCACGTATTTACCATAAAAATCAGAGGATTATGTATTGGACTTTGGAATTAGCTTCGAAAATTGAAGATGCCCCTTGGCCAGCTACTAAAGATGAGTTAATTGATTACGCAATCCGTTCAGGCGCTCCCTTAGAAGTAGTTGAGAATCTTCAAGAGATTGAAGATGAAGGCGAAATTTACGAATGTATAGAAGATATTTGGCCAGATTATCCCAGCAAAGAGGATTTCTTCTTTAATGAAGAAGAGTATTAATTCGTTTATTTCATTCAAAAAAACAATTCTCAATCCATGAGAATTGTTTTTTTGAATCATCACACAATTTTTCACCTTGTTTGCACGTTTACACATTGCTGTATTTGGTGTGTTATGTTTCCCCACTCCCCAAATGAGAAGAAATCGTTTTTAGACCCCCATGAAAAAACTTGTACTTTGTTTATCGGTAGTTGCAGTTTTCACGGGGCATTGCTATTCTCAAATTGACCCTCAGTTTAGCCAATACATGTTTCATACTTCCTCCTTCAATCCCGCAGCGGTGGGTGAGGGTGATATGATTCAGGTCGTTTACCAAGGTCGATCGCAATGGACAAATTTTGCATCAAAAGGTTTTAGTTTAAAAAGTCCTTTTAATACAGATAATGTAAGTATAAATGGACCAATAAAGTTCAAGAAAGATGCTTTAGGTGTGGGTGTTCATTTTTTGGGTGATAATTTTGGACTATTTAAGAACACAAATTTTCAACTTCAGTTGGCTTACAAAAAGCAATTGGAAGTTGGTGTTTTGAGTTTCGGAGTAGATTTGGGAAATGCAAATATTATATTTTCAGGTGATTCTCTTTCAAAGTATAAAGGTGACGACGATTATCACAAAGATGCAGATCCAATAGTGCCATTGGTTAGTGTTTCTGGTAATAGTTTCGATATGAATGCAGGCGTGTTTTACTCTCATCCTGTTTTTTATGCTGGATTGTCATGTTCTCACATTAATTCACCTACCATTACGGGCGCAAGTAATTTTTATTTTCGTATGGCAAGGACATTGTACTTGACTGGAGGTTTTAATTACCATATTCCGGATACAAAAATTATTCTTAAACCAAGCACTTTGATAAAGACCTTTGATTTTGTGACTTATCAAGTCGATATTGGTGCAAGAGCAGAGTTGGATAACAAGTTTTGGGGTGGTATGGCCTATCGTGTTGATGATGCAGTCATATTTCTATTTGGATTGAATTTAGCATCTGGCATGACGGCTGGATTTTCTTATGACCTTATCACCAGTAAAATAAGAACAGCGAGTATTGGCTCTTTAGAGGTATTTATCGCATATAATTTTGATTTTGTTTTAAAAACTAGAACATCCAAGTACAAAAGTGTTCGATTATTATAAAAATAATCTAACTTGCACTAGTAAATTTCAATTTTAGTTGATTTTTTATGCAAATTCTGTGTGTGATCTATTTTGTTTATATTATATTAGCACCTGTGTTTTGATATTTTTTTTGTTTTTTGATATTTTTTTTTCTTTTCAATGCGAAATGGCTGAAAAATTTTGTACTTTTACGCCACGTTTATACATAAATAGGGCTTTTTGAATGAATTTTTCATTATTTTTGAAGCCTAATCATCGTTTTTCAATTGGAGTTTTTACCGAATTTCTCAAAATTATAAATTGCACAAGTATGAAAAAGAATCTACCTGTTATTTTACTAACTCTTTTATTAGTAGCTTGTAACAAACCTTCTGGCGAAGTTGTTGGATATGGTGCACAAGCTGCTTTCCGTGAAGCACAGCCCTACGGTATGGTTTTTATCAAAAGGGGAGCGTTTATGATGGGTGTAAATGATCAGTCAGCCATCGCATCAACTAGTGAAAAGTCTATAAATGTGTCAATTGACGCTTTTTGGATGGATGAAACTGAGATTACAAATGACAAATACAAGCAATTTGTTTATTGGGTAAGAGATTCAATCGCTCTTCGTTTGCTTGTTATAGCAGGAAAAGAAGAGTATAGAATGAAGTTCAAAAATCAACAAAGTGATGAGACTACACCACCTGAATTG
>CANIXM010000006.1 GCA_947471245.1 Paludibacteraceae bacterium
TCATAAAACGTCAGAGGAAGAAAATTATTGTTTTCTTCCTCTGATTTTTTTTTTTTGCTCTATCACGAATAAGGTTGGTAAGTCAAAGGAGGAGATTAAACCACAAATGTAACAAAATCAAGATTGAAAATTGAAGATTTTTTGAACACGAAGACACAAAGTCACGAAGTCGCTAACGCCACAGGCAAATATCGCCGCAGGCAAATACCACGAAGTAAATATCACGAAGCAAATATCGCCGCAGGCAAATATCGCGAAGCTACTATCGCCACAGGCAAATATCACGAAGTAAATATCGCCTCAGGCAAATATCGCGAAGCTATTATCGCCTCAGGCAAATATCGCGAAGCTATTATCGCCACAACCTTTATATAGAGCCTATTTTGAGTTTATTAAAGGAAATACGTGAACTGGATTTACTCTATATCTCTAGTGAAAAGTGTATCTTCTATACCTCCCAAATTGGCTCCATCAAGCACTGCTCCCCACATGTTTGTTCCATTTTTGCTCACTCCTTGAAGATTGGCTTCAACCAAGTTGGCGTTTTTCAAAACTGCGTCAGTAAGGTCAGCACCTGTTAAATTTGCTCTATAGAAATTTGCTTTTTCGGCATCTACATCAGTAAGATCTGCACACGACAAATTGGTTCCCGACAAATCTGCTTCATACAATTCAGCACTTTTGAAAATTGCACCAGTGAGATTGGCTCCAGATAAATCGGCTTCGAATAAATCAGCCTTTGTAAAATCACAGCCCGACAAGTCACAGCCCGATAGATTTGCATGGCGCAAATCAGCTTTCGTGAAATTGGCATTGGTAATCTTTGAGTTGGTCAAGTTGGCCTTGATCAGGTCTGCTTTTGAAAGATTTGCACCCGATAGGTCAGACTCGATAAGGTTTGCCTCAATCAAGTCGGTTTTCGACAAATCAACATAACGAAGGTCGGCTGATTTCAATACTGCTCCTTTTAAATTGAGACCCTTTAGAATAGCACCTTGAAACTCTAGCTTGCCTATTGAACCTCCTTTAAGGTATTCAACGATTTTTTCTTTGTCTGTCATTGATGTGTAATGTTAGTTGTGAACAAAATGGACGTAAATTATTAGATTCGATTTTTTTATGTTGACAAGTCTTTGATATTCAATCGACAAAGTGATAAATGTGGTCAAACCCACGACTAGTAGGTATATCCACAATGCCAAATTTAAAAGGCAAAAGAGAGCCCAAAGATAAAATTAATTGTTGGAAAAATATCGGTTTTTAACATCGATTTTCATTGAAAGTCCCAATCGCATTATTTTGTGAAAATGAGGACGGCAATATTTTGGCACATTCGCACGTTTGTCTCAAAATTATGACTACATTTGAGCCATGCAGATTATAAAATTCTGGCTATTAACATGAAAGAGCTCCTTCGACAAACAAATATCAGTTACGGATTTAGTGATACTCCATTTGGGAGGTGTTGTATTGGGTTTACAGATCAGGGCATCTTCTCTTTTACGTTTCCTGAAACAGCAGCTGAGGGCTTGGACGAAATGGTGCGTAGGTATGGCTGTAAAAAGCTGATACATAATGATGAACAATCTGAAGTGTGGGCAAAACAAATTTTTTCTTCCGCTCCACCTCCTCCTATACAACTAATCGGCACACCATTTCAAGTCAGTATTTGGAAAGAATTGATGAACATCCATCAAGGGTCAAATTCTACCTACCAGCACATAGCTGATGCCATAGGCCGACCTAAAGCTGTACGAGCAGTGGGAACAGCCATTGGTGCCAATCCTATCGCATTTATTGTGCCTTGTCATCGGATTATTCGGTCTGATGGTACATTGGGAGGATACAAATGGGGTGTGGAGCGTAAAAAGCAGCTGCTGCTGTGGGAACTAAATAAAATCAAATAGAATCATCATTAAAACAAAAAATCATGGAAATTACTTACATCGTATTAGGCGTTTTGGCATTATTGATTTTAGTTAGTTGCTTTGTTACTGTCAATCAAGGCACTGTAGCCGTCATTACTGTGTTTGGCAAATACAGCAGGATCATGGCGCCAGGTTTGAATTTCAAGATACCACTTATTGAAATGGTACACAAGCGCATTTCTATTCAAAACAAATCTGTAGAACTAGAGTTTCAAGCCGTGACACAGGATCAGGCCAATGTTTATTTCAAAGCCATGTTGCTTTACGCTGTGTTTAATCAATCGGAAGAGACCATTAAAAACGTGGCTTTCAAATTTATTGATGAACGAAATTTTATGCAGGCACTCATTCGTACCATTGAAGGAACTATTCGTAGTTTTGTAGCCACCAAAAGGCAGTCCGAAATTTTGAGTTTGCGTACAGAAATCATCGAAGAGGTGAAAAAACATTTAGATGACACTCTCGAAGAATGGGGGTATCACATGATAGATATTCAGCTGAATGACATTACATTTGATGAAGAAATCATCAAGTCCATGTCCAGGGTAGTAGCCTCCAACAATCTGAAAGCAGCAGCTGAGAACGAAGGACAAGCCCTGCTTATTACTAAAACTAAAGCAGCCGAAGCAGAGGGAAATGCAATAAAAATATCAGCCATTGCCGAGAAGGAAGCTGCCATGCAACGTGGTCAAGGTATCGCTTTGTTTCGTGAGGAAGTAGCCAAAGGGATGGCACAAGCGGCAAAAGAAATGACCGAAGCAGATTTGGATGCTTCTTACTTGCTATTCTCTATGTGGACAGAAGCCATCAAGCATTTTGCCGAACAAGGCAAGGGCAATGTAATCTTTCTTGACGGATCGACGGATGGTATGCAAAAAACCATGCAACAATTGATGGCTACCATCAAATTGAACGAGAAGGCATAAAGCCAAAGTTGATACCACCTAACGACCCTCTACAACCTGATTGTAGAGGGTCGTTAGCATTTTTACATCAGCCATTCATTCAAATCAAAACGCCCATTTCATCATTACTTTTACATCCGTATCCCTATTTCCCATTACGGTTTCATTACCACTACCCATAGACGTTCTGCCATCAGCATAGCATGTTTGGGCTATTTTCATCCAAAGCGACAGCTGTTTAGACAGTTGATATTTTACATTAAGGAAACACCTGGTGCCAATTCCATAAAACATGGGGATGGAAAATGCATAGAGTATATCGTGCTCGTAGGCATACACCCGATTGTTGTAGTTGATAGCATCAAAAGCTTGTACACGAAGGTTAATCGTCAGTCTTGGTTGGGGAAGCACAATGCTAATGTCCTGATAGGCTGTAGCTCCGTATGTCACTGGCTGATGATCTATTCTTACCAGATTGCATTCTAGCACTGTCTTGAAAGTAAGGAAATTATAGCTGCTATTTAGATTGTATCGTAGTGAGAGGCGTTTGTAGGGCAATACAGTTGGAAGGGTGGAAGACAATGATGTATAATTTCTCATGGCTGTTTCATACTTCAAGCGCCAATACATGGAGGTGGTTTTGTCGGGCATAAAGTCAGTCTGGAAGAGAAAATCGGCGCCGTTTGAAGGACTGCTGACAACGAATTTTGGCCATTGAAAACGGTAGCAATCTGCATAAGCTCGCACTTTCCATTTGGCCAACGGAAGTACTTCCACGCCCAGATAAGTGCCCGATTCATCATTGACTTTAGAGCTTTGTGAAAATGCTGTAGCGTAAAACGAGTCATATTCAGGTGCATAATATCGATTGAGAACCACCAAACTAACTGTAGATGTGGGTGAAAACGACATCCCATTGATGGTAGCCATTGCAGCACGATCGGTGATGGCTGTCTCGCCAAATGCACTGATTTTGTGCCACAACGCTCTATAATGAAGTCCCACAGTGGCTTGAGCTGTTCCAGAGAAGTAAAAATAATTGTAAACGGCTTGGTCAGGTCTCAATTCCCGATTGAGCAAGGTGTAAACTGCTGTCCCGCCAATTTGAAGTTTTGAGAAGTTGAAGGTCACATTGCCACCTACCACTTGCTGATTGACAGTCTCCTTTTTACTCATCTCGCTCCATGTGCGGTGATAGCCTGTCTTGTAGATGCTTGAGAAACGTCCATCTGTAGTGTCAGCATCAATGTATCTGTTGGAGTAGAAAGCTGACATTTCCATTATTCCAATTTTAGCCGTTGACGCCACACCTCTAAAGTAATTGGATTCGGCAGTAGAACTATGCTTAGTAAAACCCACAGAGCGAGGTGATACATTGAGAACATAAGATGACTTCCCAATACTGAAACTGGGATGTAGTACCAGCCCTTGCCCAAAACTGGCTTGGAAATCTCCCACTATAACTTTTTGAATTTTCCCTATGTCGTTGAGTTGAGCATAAGCTGAGTTGTAGTCAAAGCCTTTGTTCATGGTGCCCCAAAACTGTTCTCCCGCATCTTTAGAGGCAGTGTATCCAGCTAAGAGCCTGTTGCCACTGGTAAACCGGTACCTTAGCGCATTGGACATAGGATCACCTTGATATGGACTTGTGGCAAGGTGGGTATAGCCTTGTTTGGTTTCTACACCCTGCCATCCGCTAAGCAGCAGTTCGTTTTTACCGTACTTTATGAGCTTATCCAGCTTTAATGCTTTCACAAAAGGTACTTTGTCATCCAATGTTACAAAACCGAGCATCCGTCTGATGTCCGTCATGTCCAGCCCTTCTATTAACCGTAATTCGTAAATGGTGTTTAATCGACCATTGAGATAAAGATAAGCCAAGATATTTTCAATTTGGGTGTCTGATAAAAAAGAAAGTTTTTCCAAATCAGACTTAGTGGCTTGATTGAGATTGATGGGATGCTGTGCACAGTACATGAGATTGTCGTAAAACGTGGTGAGGTCAATGGTTTCACTAGACTCTGCGGTATATTGTTCTATCACGTCAGCAATAAATTGCTGAATTTCATTTTCATTCTTCTGTGCTTTCAGAGTTGAAAATGAAAATATAATGACAATCAAAATCCAACATTTTGTTTTCACTTGTAGCTTCTTCTAGTTGAATTAGGGTGCATACTATCAATTTTGAAAATCATATTTCAACCCAATGGAAGAATTTAATCCTAGCAATGGGTGCAATTCTGTATTCAAGTGCATTGTCAATTGAGTGACATGTACGTTAACCCCAAAGCAAGGTACAAAATAGTCTGAGCCATAAGCCCCAATTTTTATCACTAGTTCTTTAATTGGCAGGTAATCCAGCCCAGTAGCTAGACGATAGGGTGAATGTACTTCTTTGTCTAGTTGGGTGCGCCATGTGCATTGTGGCGAAATATTATAGCTTGTGCCCATGCTAAAGAGCGTGGGTATAATTTTTTCAGAATATTCCGTTTTAATATTGAATTGAGTCGGATTAAATGCGTGTATGGCAATTGAAAACTTTGGCGTAAGTTTTGTATTCACTCCTACCTGTATGAAAAATGCTCCTAGATGAGCATTGGTGTTGGAGAAATAGGTGTTGATGTAGTTGGCTTGAATTCCAATGGCAAATTTATCACCAAAATTTCGAGCCATGGTAGCACCGAATGCCATTTCGTGGTAGAGCGAATAGCCGAAATAGGTCATGGATGCACCCACATTGACAAGTTGGGTGGGCACTGCCAATTGGAAGGATTTAGTGGCAAGTTGCGAAAGCCCAAATCTATTATCATATTGTAGCCCAATCTGCGGATGATCCATGTATGCTAAACCAGTAGGTGTGTTGAAAGATGTCCATTGTCGGTCATCAGCAGTAGCTGTAGCGGCAATAGATGTAGGAAGTGGAACAATATTGGAAAATTGGCCGAATGACTTTAAATTAAAAAACAACAAAAGTAAAAGACTTAAAATCCCAAATTTTAATTTTAAATTTACCATTTTGTTTAAATAATGTCCTGCGTTGGTTCAATAAGGAGTTAAAAGTACAATTGTAAAGTTAATACATTTCTCTATGTGTGAATAATATTCAGAACTATTAGGTGTGTTTTTTAATACACATTTCAATGCTATTAATTTTGTAATAAATTATTATATTTGTTAAGCCATGAGAGCACTATTAATGATTACACTATTGGGCTTTTTGTCAGCATCTTATGAAGATTGCTCGGCACAAAAGGCTTATGATTATGTCCCAGGCATGGATATACCTGCCGAGGTGCGTATAGAAGAAGGTGACACCGTGTATGAATTCGCTTTAGATGATGTGGATGTGCTCTATCATAAACCATTCAAAGATAAGGAACAAGAAAAATTCTTTGCCAAAATGGTGCGTGATGTAAAAGTAGCGCTACCTTATGCCAAAATCATCTCAGCCGAGATGAAGCTCACCAACAAGAAATTGTATGAGATGAAAGACGATAAGCAACGCAAAAAGTTTTTGGATCAGTATGAGAAAGAGGTGTTCAAGAAGTATGAAGCTAATCTAAAGAAATTGACAATCAGTCAAGGACGTATATTGCTCAAGCTGATCGATAGAGAGTGCGAACAAACTTCTTATGAATTGGTGAAAATTTATAGAGGTGCTTTTTCTGCATTTTTTTGGCAGGGCATGGCAAAACTTTTTGGGTCTACACTCAAGTCAGAATACGACCCACAAGGGGCTGATAAGACGCTAGAGCGCATCATATTGTTGGTAGAAGCAGGTAAATTATAAGCTGTTTCAACCAAGAAGTTATTGAGTAGATAGTTACAAATATTTAGTTCCGAATTTGAAGTCTGTATGTTGGACGAATAAATCGCATGAAAATCATTTACTTATTTGCGTTTTTCCCATTTTTATCTTATTTGCAAATCCTTATAACCAACACAATCTTATATCATGAATGATTTATATGTAAAATTCTTAGAGTACCTCCCATTTTATGGTGCTAAGATAGACAAGCAGAAAAAGAGCATCCGTCATGAGATGCGCGAACTGAGAGGTACACTTTCATTGGAACAAAAGCAAGCCGCCGCCGATTCAATTTTTTCTAAAATAGAATCCATGACCGAGTTTATTAATGCTCATACCATTCTAATTTATTGGTCCACTAAAAATGAAGTGCCAACCCATAATGTGGTCAGAGAATGGAGCAAGACTAAGAAAATACTGCTGCCTTCAGTGGATGGGTCTCATTTGAAAATTAAACCTTATGTGTCAGCTCACAACATGAAAGTCGGACAGCTAGGCATTATGGAGCCAGATACGGACGATGTGCATGAAGACGAAATTGATTTGGTGATTGTACCTGCCGTGGCGTTTGACAATTCGCTAAACCGATTGGGCAGAGGCAAGGGATTTTATGATAAGTATTTTCACAAGCACCACATTCCGAAAATTGGAGTGGGCTATGACTTCCAGTTGGTCAACGAAATTCCAGTGATGACTTCTGATGCAAAAATGAACAAAGTAGTTACCCCAAGCAAATCAATAGGTTAAAACAAGCAGGAGGAGTGAAATTTCACTCCTCCTTTTATAATATTTTGGGTTGGTATTCATTGAAAACACAATAGAACACATTGGTAAACACATATTCCAGTTTGAAATCCTAAACGATAAGGCGCAAAGACGTAAATACATGTTTGATTTATCACCGTTATTTAGCAAATATTGAAGAACGCAACGAGAAAAACACCACAGTTTTTCTTAGCAACTTTGTGTCTCTGTGCCTTTGTGTTCAAAAAATGTTTTATCAGACGCCGCATACGACGTTTCTACCTCAACTTTTGTGCCTCCTATATAACTCTTTATAAGTGATTAATTTCCCGTAGGGAATGTATTTTAATAGAGAAAATAATTATCTTGATTCATTTCCCGTAGGGGATTAATGTTTGCTAATCAGCAGTTTATCCCCTACGGGGAATCTGCTAACGTCCTCAATACTTCTATTAATATCAATTCCCTACGGGAAATTACCAGCACTACTATTTGCAAAGTTATCTGTAATTATATTGGAGCGTTCAACGCTATCTGGTACTTTTGTGGTTAAATTTCCTCCTTTTCCATACAAGCCAATTTGCCGAAAGGCAAACCTATGTGTTCTATGTGTTATCAAGTATTCTTTTGTGCCTTTTGTGGTTAAATTTCCTCTGTAGGTTTATTTCAGGCCAAGTCAGACTCCATGGTCAATGCCTTTTCACCCTTTCTATAATAGTAAATCAAACCAAAATCCTTGCATTTCAACAATTTGGAATAGGGCCTTTCGTCTTTGAATTTCTCCTCCACTTGATTCCAAATTTCAAGGATGATCTCATCTCCTTTTTTTCTAAAACTAGCCAACTCTTCCCAATTGCGCACGGTGTTGCTTTGGTAAAGTTTTTGGCTGGACTTGTATTCTTTAAACACTTCGAAGTGAACTTTTACTTTGGCAATGGCTGGATTGTAAATTGGCAATCCTCCATTTTGCACACGTTCGTGTTCGCCTTCAATGATGCATTTCCCCCAATTGAGGATGGCAGATTCTGAGCTTAAATCGGGTACGGTGTGCGATTCGGGATCAAGCTGATAGTAGGATTTGTGCTCCTTCTTAATATCGCCCCTGATGATAGCCAGATTAAAAACCTGAATGAAGTGGGAAATGTACAGGCGGGCATTATGCACTATTTGTTGGTATTTTTTATTCGCTGCAACTTGGCTTTCGAGGGTCTGTTTGTAGTGAACAAGCTGTTTTTCGAATACACTCAGAAATGACTTCGCCTCTATAATGGTCTTGAAAGCCACTACTTGTGTGCCATACGCTTGTCGTTCGGACTGCTCAATAGCACTCCTTAAGGCTCGTAATCTTGCTTGGTCGGTATTGGGTAATCTTCTGTAGGGCATGTTGTTTTATCCAATAAAAAATAAGTCTAGCAAAGATAAAAATTAATCTTTACGAGACATTAATTTTTGGGCTAAATTTCTCAATTCTTGCGTTTTATTACTTGAAACAGACAGTTTGTCGAGCTTTGCGATAGCCTTATCATAGAAAAATGCCATCTTGTCTTCGCAAATTTTGTCCACTTTGAGCTTTGTAAACAGTGATGTGATTGCCTGAATCTTTTCAGCAGATTGTGTGGGATTATTGTTTGCTAGCCATCCATTCAGTAATGTCAAATCTTCATCTTTTGCCATATTTATTGCATTGATGAGAAGAAAAGTTTTCTTGTTACAAAGTATGTCGCCACCGATTTTTTTTCCAAAAGTAGCTTCATCGCCATACACATCCAGCAGGTCGTCTTTCAACTGAAATGCTAGTCCGATGTTGATACCAAAATCATACAGCAAGTCAGCATCCTCATCGCCTGCTCCACCTATCCAAGCACCAATTTTTAGTCCTGAAGCTATCAGCACAGCTGTTTTTAAACGAATCATTTCGATGTATTCATCTGCTTGCACCTGCTTCATTTTTTCAAACTCCACATCAAACTGTTGTCCCTCGCAAATTTCGGCTGCGGTACGTGAAAACAAATCCAGAGATTGTTTCAGGTAGGGTGCTGGCGTTTCGGTCATCAGTTGATAAGATGAAATTTGCATGACATCTCCAGAAAGTATGGCTGTGTTGTTGTTCCATTTGATATGGACTGTGGGTTTACCTCTTCGAATATCAGCATTGTCCATGATGTCATCGTGCAGGAGGGTGAAATTGTGAAAAACCTCTATCCCCAAAGCAGAATAAATGGCTTGACTTATATTTTTTGTATAGAGATTGCATGCCATCAAGGTCATGGCAGGGCGAAGGCGCTTTCCACCCAATGACAGGATGTATTCTATCGGAGCATAAAGTCCGTTGGGTGTTTTGTTCCAATCTAGCTTACTAATCTCCTGCGATACAATTTCACAGACTTCATCAAATGATTTCATATTATATAGGGTAGTTAGGTGGTGAATAAATAGGAAAATTAAACACAAAGACACGGAGACACGAATAATATACAGGTACAATAGCCCCCTAATTAGCTACGCTGACCGTTGGTTCCCCCATGGGGGACTTTTTGAAGCCTGCGTATGAATAGATTTAGTGAAACTCTTAAACTATTTTATGTTTAATCGTCAACTTGTTTACTCGTCAACTTGTTTACTCGCTAATTCGTCAACTCATTTTCAATTATATCAGTCATCACATCTTTGATGTCAATGCCAGCAGCACGTACTTGCTGAGGGATGAAGCTGGTGGCTGTCATTCCTGGTGTGGTATTGACTTCTAGTAGGTTGATCACATCACCTTCGGAGATGATGTAGTCTATACGCACTATCCCTTTGCAACCCAGAATGTCGTAGATGGCAGAAGTGAGTTGCTGCACGCGGTTAGTAACTGTCTCTGAAAGTCTGGCGGGAGTTATTTCCTCTACCTGACCTTTGTATTTGGCGTCAAAGTCAAAGAACTCATTCTGGCTCACTACTTCGGTGATGGGTAGTACTACTGATTTTTGTTTGGTTTTGTAGATGCCACAGGTAATCTCTGTTCCAGCCAAGAAAGCTTCTATCATCACTTCTTCACCCTCAGAGAAAGCTTTCTCAATAGCAGGTTGCACTTCGACCAGGGTTTTAACCTTAGTCACTCCGAAACTACTTCCGCCCACATTGGGTTTTACGAAACAGGGGAAGCCCAGTTTGTCAGCCACTTCTTGGCTTGTCACTGTCTGACCTTTTCTGAGCACCATGGATTCGGACACTTTTACTCCGAAACCTTTCAGGTATTGATTGCAGGTAAATTTATTGAATGTCACTGCTGCTGCCAACACACCACAGCAGGAATAGGGCATCCCTATCAAATCAAAATATCCTTGAAGAATGCCGTTTTCACCAGGCGTGCCGTGGATGGTGATGTATGCGAAGTCAAAGCAGACCTTTGAACCATTTTGAACAAAACTAAAATCATTACGGTCAATGGCTAGTTTTTCGGTTTCCGAAATTTCCACTTGCCACAGTTGACCTACGATAGTGACGATATACAAATTGTACCTGTCCTTGTCCATAAATGAATAGATTCCGGCTGCACTTTTGAGCGAAACCACCACTTCCGATGAGTCACCACCGGCTACAATTGCAATGTTTTTTTTCATAAAAGTTGTGTGTCAAAGTTTGTTTGTCGTGCTCGTTTCATGTCCTAATTCAGGGGCATCGCCCCGACATCTTTGTAGAAATACAGTTCAAAAAATTAAAAAAGGGGCGTAGCCCTGATATCTAGAATGTATATTTTAACATGAATAACGATTAAACAATAATTTTTATTCCATCGTCCTGGCATAATTTTGCCATTTCTCTATCAGCTGCTGCATATCTTGTGGCAATTCGCTGTCAAAATGCATCATTTCGCCTGTAGTAGGATGCGTGAACCCAAGTGTTTTGGCATGAAGTGCCTGCCGTGGGCAAATCTCAAAACAGTTTTTCACAAACTGCTTGTACTTGGCAGCTGTGGTTCCTTTGAGAACTTCATGTCCGCCGTATCGTTCGTCGTTGAACAGCGTGTGACCAATGTGCTTCATGTGCACGCGTATCTGGTGCGTACGGCCAGTTTCCAGTCGGCATTCCACCAGTGTGACATAAGCCATTCGTTCCAATACTTTGTAGTGCGTTACTGCATGTTTGGCTACTGGGTTTTCGCCTTCTGGAAATACAGCAAACTGCATCCTATCACGTGGATCGCGTGCCAATGCGCCTATGATAGTCCCTTCATCTTCTTTTACATTGCCCCATACGAGCGCTTGATAGCGACGCTGGGTGGTTTTGTCAAAAAACTGTTTGCCCAGTTTGGTTTTGGCTTCTTCGGTCTTGGCTATCAGGATAAGTCCCGAGGTGTCTTTGTCAATGCGGTGCACCAGCCCTATGCGTGAGTCATTGGCATCAAAGTGCGGGTGGTCTTTCAGGTGCCACGCTATGGCGTTGAGCAGGGTGCCGTCAAAGTTGCCAAATCCAGGGTGAACCACCAAGTTAGGCTGCTTATTGACCAATATGATATCATCATCTTCGTACTCGATGTAGATGGGAATGTCCTGCGGAATAATCTCAAACTGCGAAGGCGGATAGGCCATCACGATGGAAATCACATCAAGCGGTTTGGCTTTGTAGTTTGATTTTACGGGCTTGCCATTGGCAAGGATATTTCCAGCATCGGCTGCTTCTTGAATTCTGTTGCGAGAAATATTGGACATGCAGTTGACCAAGTATTTATCCACGCGTGTCATGGCCTGACCTTTGTCCACCACAAATCGGAAATGCTCATACAGTCCATTCTCCGATGGAGCTGGAGTTAGCTCATCATCAACTTCTAGGAGCTCGTTGTCTAAGTTATATTGGTCTATCAAAATCAAATTTTAGAAAAATTGTTCTTCCTTTTCCTCTGGTTTTTTTTCATCCTCAAAAGTTTCGTTGAGTCTAGCTTTATCGCGAGTAAGATAAATATCTATCCTACTTCCCACTGGCGCTTGACATCCACCTGCTGGATGCTGACGGTAGATAAAATACTGTTTTTCGTTGCCCGATGTAGGTGGCACATCATATTGCATGGAGCCTATTACAAATGAGTCTTTGAGCACTATCTGTGTGGCATCGTCTAGTGGCATCCCTTTTAGCGTGGGGACACTTCCAGTGACAGTACCCATTCCATTACCCACGATAAGTATCACCGAGCTACCCTCCGAAACCCTAGTACCTGCTGCAATGATACGCTCATGATATTTTACCCCAATCACCAAATCTTTGTATTCGGATGGGGCATATTCCACATTGCGGACATTCACACCAATGGATTGTAGCATGGCGTCGGCTTGACGGTAGGATAGGTTAATTAAATCAGGCATCACCACCTGATGCACTTGTCTGGAATTGATAACCACATACACAGGACGGTTGCGCTTCAGGGTAGAATTGGCAACAGGAATTTGCTCAATGATGGTGCCTAGCTTCCTGTTGGGCACGTACACTGAGTCAATAACTTGTACGGTGAGACCTTGTTTTTTCAGAAGAATCTCCGCTTCTTCGATGTACGAACCACGTAGATCGGGCACTATCTCAGCCTCGCCGTGATGGGTGTAAAAATCAAGGCATATCAGCACACCCCATCCAAGTATCACCACTACGCCCGCTGCAATAAGCAGGTTTTTGAGAATAAAACCTCCAAATGTCTCTTTCCAAAATTTTTTCAAATCCATAGTTATCCCTGATTTACATTGGTGTTTTTTACTTTTTTGATAGCAGGCTTTATACCACACTAGAACACATAGGCAATTACTTTATGTCTTATTGTAACCTAATTTTTTTGAGCACATAGAAATAAAACTAGTTTTATTTTATTTCTTGTTAAGTCAATTTGCCGAAAGGCAAAACCATGTGTCCTTATTTCTTAATTGACAAATAGGATGTGTTCTATGTGGTTTAGTAGTAATCTTTGTGGTTACTAAATCTATTTCTATTAGACACATAACATTTGATTACAGCTTAAATTGGCGCCGTAAATTCAGTCACAAAAGTAATGAATTTATCGCTGACTAAAGAGCTAAAAACAAAAAAAGTAAAAACTCCGCTACGAAGTCTTTACTTTCTTTATGCTGTTAAAAATAACCGAAAATGCTTAGGCTTTGTGACGACCTTCATCAGCTACGGTAAGTTTTGCTCTACCTTTAGCACGACGTGCAGCCAATACTCTGCGTCCATTAGCAGTAGCCATTCTTTCACGGAATCCGTGTTTGTTTCTTCTTTTTCTTTGTGAAGGTTGGAATGTCCTTTTCATACGTTCAATTTTATTTTTTAGTTAGTTGTCGTATTAACTCGCAATGAACATGGTCTGTTGATTTAAACGCATGTATAAAGCTCGTTTCATACATATTACGTATTTAGTTCGTTGATAATTTCTTTTCGACTTTGGGACTGCAAAAATAGATGTTTTTTTCGAATGTACAAACTGTTGATAAGTTTTTGTTTGAAAAAAGATGGAATAACCAAAATTATTTGCTAAATCCTATGTTTCCATGCTCATTAGCACAAAGATATTTCGTCCCATAAGGCAGATTTGCAACAAATCCATTATCTTCGTGGCACCACCAACTGGCAGCCCAATTATTTTGTCAAAGACCACTTGTGAAGTACGCGTGCACTGTTAACGTATTATGATAATGGCACGATGTACAATACTCAAACTACCAACTACTATGCTTCGGGATTAGAAATGGAATATAGCGCTTCATCAGATTTCTCAGATAGAGACGGTGCAAGTAAAAATACCTATCTTTACAACGGTAAAGAGATGGACCGCATGCACGGACTCAATATGTATGACTACGGTGCAAGAGGATACGACCCTGCGTTAGCGAGTTGGACGACTGTGGATCCGCTAGCGGAGAAAAGGCCTTGGATATCAACTTATGTATATTGTAGCGGAAATCCTATAAATAGAGTAGATCCTGACGGTAAGTTTGACGTGGAAAAATATGATGACACTCAACTTGCTGGCATGGAGCTTAATAGAAAGGATTATGATAATTTTGTGAGTATTGTGAATAATCTATCTAGCATAGCAGATGATAACGCTGTAGATGTAATGTCCCAATCTACAGGATTTGAAAAAGAGAAAGTTAGTCAGGATATACAAAAAAAACAAGGCCCAAAAATAGAGATTACTATGGATAGAAGTAAATTAAACCCAGATGATGGTGCTCGTGGAGATAAAAATGGTATTTATGTTAATCCTAAAATGATAAAGTACTTAGGACAATTATTAAATGATCGAAGCGGAGATAATGAAGCCAGTATTCAAAATCAAGTAGTTTATCTTGCAATGACGATTTTTCATGAATACGGACATTATGGTGATCAAAATAGTAATAATGGTTTTAATACAGGTCAATGGACTGGTACTCCTGAAAATAAAGTATTCTATGATTTTCCAAATTGCAAAGATAAAGGTAGCCAACGTTGGGACGTAACTAAAACGGGTCATAGAGGAATAGATATTGAAAACCTAGGATTTAAAATGCCAACCTCTATTATGAATACAAAAAATGGATTGATAGAAGGTGTGGATGATAGGATAGGATTAGATAGAAAATTACGAGCTTATTACTTTAACAAACTATTTAAAAAATGAAAGTGAAATTTTCATATTCTATTTTATTGTTATTGACAATTATTGGAAGTGTGTATTGTCAAGAAAATCCTAATGAGCTATATCAATTGGCAATTAAATCAGTTGAAAAGAAAAATGGGGAATATAAAATCAACTACAATAAACGAAAAAAATTTTACATTTACAAAGATATTTTAAATTCTAAAATTGAGGATCAAAAATGGTCAATTTTTGAATTTTTTCCAGAAGATTCATTGTTCTTTAAAGGTGATTTTGAGTTTTCAAAAGAAATAGAAGTTAATTTTAATGAAGAATTTCGTAAAGCTCATAACATAATAATCATTAATGAATTTAAAGATACACAGACTGAGGATGAAAGATTTAAGGAAGATTTATTGTCTACAGTACATTTTTCCAAAATTTTATACATAAACGATTTTGCATATTTGCGTGCTCAAACAAATGGTTTAATGAATGATGGGTTCTTTTGGGATTTTTTGTTTGTAATAGATAAAAATAGAAATTGGGAAGTAAAAAAAATGATTTTTCATTTTACAAAATAGTATTTTAACCTTTGTTCGGAGTAGGTGTGCTGAGAGAAAAGAATTTATCTTTTCGTAACTGCTAATAAGATGGTGGAACTCTGTCGAGCGTAGGGTGTTTTAGTGGGGTTTGTTCGGCGAAGTTTCCAAACTTCGTCGTGCTATACCGTTTGCACAAACAATATAGTCCAATTTCGACTTCGTCTCATTGTTACTATTTGTTTGAAGCAACGGCATTAACAACAGTAGTCATAAAAATGACTTTGGGTCATTTTATATGTACAGTTGGTATCAGAATCCGGCCTCTGGCTGGCATATTAATAGCAAAAAAAGAAAAAGAGAGATTCGAAAGAGTTTCTCTTTTTTTGCATCAAGCGATAAGAAATGAATTGACTTTATTTCTATAATTCAGAAATGGTATTAGCTGGAATCACGCGTCGGATATAAACCACTTTGCCCATTAGGTTGTAGATAATTGCCATGCGTTTGTAATTCAATCTTCTGGGAAA
>CANIXM010000007.1 GCA_947471245.1 Paludibacteraceae bacterium
AGCTTTCCGATTTGTAGGTGAAGTAACCTGTCACTACTTTTTCTAAATAGCTCATCACCCCTCTGCTTTTTCCTTTGGCAAACTCGGTGCTGACATAAGCGTCAAAGCCTGTTCCACAGGTGCAGAAAAATGGGTGATTATTCACCAGCCCATAATCCATTAGGATGGTTTCAGAGAAATTTAATTGCTCAATAGCCTTTCGCACATTCATAGGGATGGCCAGGTGGCGCGCCAGTCCATTGCCCGAGCCCGTGGGGATAATCCCCAATGCAGTTTCGGAGTGTATAAGGGCGCGTGCCACTTCATTCACGGTGCCATCTCCGCCTACTGCAATGACTTGGTCAAACTCACGATCCACGTACTCTTGTGCCAACTTGGTGGCGTGTCCTCGACGTAAAGTGTAAGCTATTTCTATTTTGTATTTCTCAGGGTCAAGAATGCTTTCAATCAAACTTGGAAGGTCGTTCTTTTTGTTCGTGCCAGAAATAGGGTTGATGATAAATGCTATTTTAATCTTCATATTTGCTGTTCGATGATGGATGTGAAGTTTCGACCAGCGAATATACATATTTCGAATGAATAATCATGACTATGCGCACTAGAATTAATTCTCAGGAAAAATACCCGAAATCTACACCAATTATCAAGCTTTATTGTATATTTGCATAAGGGCGTTTTTCGACCATTTATCCATGTTTGACCAATGTCCTGCCGTGTGTTGATTGTGTTTTAGGAAAAGTCAACATCATTTACCCACTAAATCTATAGCAATATGTCAAAGAAGAGAAAGAAAAATGCGCCAAGCACCAGGTTAAGAAAGACAGAACTTGTTCGCAATATCGTCACAGTGTTCAATGAAAATCAGGATAAGACATTTAATTATAAGCAGATGTCTTCGGTGTTGGATATTAGCTCCGAGACTCAGCGAATATTTGTCAATGACATGTTGTACGAGTTGCTAGATGAAGATTTTTTGGTGGAAATTTCTCGTGGCAACTTCAAAGTGAATACTCGTACAGGACACATCACTGGTACCATCGACAGGCAAGGCGTGAAGACCTATCTTATCCCCGATGATGGTGGTGAACTGGTGTATATCCCTGAAAGAAAAACCAACCATGCCTTGCTCAAAGATAAAGTCAAAGTGTTTCTTTATGCAAGGCGAAAAGGCCAACAGCCCGAAGGTGAAGTGGTGGAAATCATCAAGCGAGCACAGGATACATTTGTGGGTACGCTGGACGTTTCTGACAATTATGCATTTCTGTTGTTGGATAATAAAATTATGACCAATGATATTTTTATCCCCAGAGACAAACTCAAGGATGGAAAGTCGGGTCAGAAAGCGGTGGTGAAGTTGATTAGTTGGGAGCCCAATGCAAAGAATCCAGTGGGTGAGGTGATTGATATTCTTGGCGATAAAGGCGATAATACCACCGAAATGCATGCTATCCTTGCCGAATTTGGATTACCCTACAAATACCCTGAGGCAGTAGAAGCGGCTGCTAATAAAATTGATGCTGGCATTACTCCTGATGAAGTGGCCAAGCGCATTGATATGCGTGGAGTCACAACTTTTACCATCGACCCTAGAGATGCTAAGGATTTTGACGATGCATTGTCGCTACGTAAACTGGACAATGGTTTGTGGGAAGTGGGTGTGCATATTGCCGATGTGACACACTATGTGGATCCCAATGGTATTATAGAGACAGAAGGTAGAGAGCGTGCTACATCAGTCTATTTGGTGGATCGCACCATCCCTATGCTTCCCGAGCATCTCTCCAATGGTATTTGTTCGTTGCGTCCTAATGAAGATAAACTCACTTACTCGGTCATTTTCCACATCACAGACAAGGCAGAAGTGAAGCATTACGAAATAGCTAAAACGGTGATTAACTCTGATAGACGTTTCACGTATGAGGAAGCACAGCAAATTATTGAAACTGGTGAAGGTGACTTTAAAGATGAAATTCTAACACTCGATAGACTTGCAAAATTGTTCCGAAAAGGACGTTTTGATCAAGGAGCAATTGCATTTGATAGGGTAGAGGTTCGCTTTGAAATAGACGAGGCAGGCAAACCTATCAGCGTGTTCTTTAAGGAAGCCAAAGATTCTAATAAGCTCATTGAAGAGTTTATGCTACTTGCCAATAAAACAGTGGCAACTCACATAGGTAAGCCTAAACGTGGTACCGACCCCAAAACATTTGTGTATCGGATTCACGATGTGCCTAATCCTGATAAATTGGCTACATTCTCCGCGTTTATTAAGCGATTTGGTTATAACTTGAAAATTAGTGGAAAAGCCTCTGCCGTATCATCGTCTATCAATCAACTGCTAGACGAAGCGCAAGGGAAGAAAGAGCAAAATTTGATAGAAACCCTCGCCATTCGTTCCATGGCAAAAGCCATTTATTCTACTTCCAATATGGGGCACTATGGATTGGCATTTGACTATTACACCCATTTCACGTCGCCCATTCGTAGGTATCCCGACATGATGGTGCATCGTCTGCTGGAAAGTTACGCCAAAGGGGGAAAATCAGTGAGCGCTAATGAGTGGGAAGACCACTGCAAGCACAGCTCAGACATGGAGCAACTTGCAGCCAATGCCGAACGTGCCTCTATCAAATACAAACAAGTGGAGTACATGGCCGACCGTATTGGACAGGTGTTTGATGGTGTGATTTCGGGTGTTACCGAATGGGGGATTTATGTAGAGCTTATTGAAAATAAATGTGAGGGTATGATTCATATCCGTGAGTTGGACGATGACTATTATACTTTTGATGATCAAAACTACTGCCTGGTAGGCCGACGCTTCCAAAAGAAATATCAATTGGGCGATGAACTAACAGTGAAAGTGCATCGTGCCAATTTGGACAAAAAGCAATTGGACTTTTTGTTGGTGAAGTAGGAACGTTTTGGGTGGGTACACGATATTAATGCCTGCGGCGATAGTAGCTTCGCGATATTAACTTCGTGATATTAGCCTACGGCGATAGTAGCTGCGCGATATTAACTGCGTGATATTTGCTTTGCGATAGCGACTTCGTGTCTTTGTGTCTTTGTGTTCAAAAAATGTTTTAACAGACGCCATTTTGCCTACGGCGATATTAACTGCGTGATATTTGCTTTGCGATATCGACTTTGTGCCTTCGTGTCTTCGTGTTCAAAATAAACGCAATTTTTCATATATCGATTTTTTTTAGAAATCTTATTGCCAAATTAAAAAATAGCCTTATCTTTGCACTCGCTAAAGACAAATGGCTGCGTAGCTCAACTGAATAGAGTACCACACTACGGATGTGGGGGTTATAGGTTTGAATCCTATCGCGGTCACCATTAGAAAAAAGCCTTGTATTCATATCGAATACAAGGCTTTTTGTTATCATAAGTCTACCTCTCTTGGCATAGGTACAGCATGAACTACCCATTAAAGTAATGATTTTATAAACTCACGACCTCTATATGACTTCAGTTCCAATTCACGATGCATTGCTGCTGATTTAGTTGGAAACGATTCTGAGTAAATCAAAATCCATGGTTGATGCCGTTTTGTCCAGCCTTTATTTTGAGGATGATTATGTGCCTCCACACGTCCTATTAGATTGGAAGTGTAACCTACATAAGTTTTACAATGAACTTCACTGTATAGAACGTAAGTATAAAAAATTGCTTCCATCCATTTTGAATAGTATTCAAATAAAAAAGGACTCATAAAACAAATTATGAATCCTTCCCTGTGTTGCGGAGGCCCGACTCGAACGAACGACCTTTGGGTTATGAGCCCAACGAGCTACCACTGCTCCACTCCGCGATATATTATTTCAATTTTGATTCTAGTAAAAAAATCCTCCGACTCGAACTAACGTCCGCCAGCTGGCGGATATGATCCCAACGAGTGATAAAAGCTACCTCGTCGATATTGTGAGTGCAAAAGTAGTGCATTTTTTTGTTATATCAATGTGTTTTCTCGTAATTTATTTAATTATTATCCGTATTTGAAGGCAACAGGTTGATAATAGGCTTACTATAAATCAATGTTTACATAGAGAAAATACAAAGCTTAACCCCCCTGTTGGTACATTCTTAGCTGAGATGGTTCCGTGGTGATAAAAAATTGCATTTTTTACGATGGCTAGTCCTAAGCCTGTTCCTCCCAATTTTCTACTTCTACCTCTATCCACTCTATAAAACCGTTCAAACAATCGACTCAAATGTTCTTGTGCCACACCACTACCATTGTCTGTAAACGAAAAATAATAATACTGCTCATCCTCACGATAACAATTAATGTCAATTGTTATTCGCTCACCAGCATGAGCTAATGCATTATCCAAAAGATTGCGAAAAATAGAATATAAGAGCGAACGGTTACCATTTATGACTACTTCGTGACCGAAGTTTGGATGTATTTCAAACTCCCGTTGTTCTATTTGTAAGTTAACATCATTTAGCACGTCTAATATCACCTCAGAAATATTGCACTTTTCTTTTTCAAAGAGTCGCTTCGCTTCATCCATTTTGTTTAGCGTAGAGATGTCTTGCAATAAAGCTGTGAGGCGTTGGGCTTGCAAAAATGATCGCTCAATAAAAAAACGTTGCCTTTCTTCGTCCAGGTTTGGATTCTCCAATATACTCTCCATGTAGCCCATTATACTACTTACGGGTGTTTTTAATTCATGTGAAATGTTTTGAGTCAAGTGTCTTTTTAACTCATTCTCATGCTCTTGGACAGAGATGTCGTTAATCGAAATCTCAAATGTGTTGTCCTGAAATACAATACATTGAACAGAAAATATACGTCCACCCTTTTCAATCAGTATTCGTTTTTTTGTCAATTCATTATTTAAAAAACTTTGATCAATAAAATAGGTGATATCAGCAAATTCAAGAATTGAAAATATTTGATCGGAGCATTCACATTGTTGGTCAGAAAGAATGTTGGTGTATTGAATAAAGTGTGTGTTCGCAAGTATTTCTTTTTTGTCTGAAGAGAAAATTCCGAGTCCTTCTTGCGATATTTGCAAGTGCATTATCAGCTTTTCTCTTTCTCTAATTACCTCATCTTTTGTTTGCAACAATAATTTGTAAATGTGTACAATGTTTCTACTTATCTCGCCCAATTCATCTTGTGGAAATTCGATGTTTGTTTCCAAAAAATCTTCAGTATCAGCCTTTTGTGTAAACACTCTTAGTCTGTCTATGGACTCTGAAAAGTTCTTTGAAATCAGGAATAGTGCGCCTACAGCAAATGAAAATACCACTAACATAAAGTAGATGAATGAGGTGTTGGCTTTGAGCATTGAAGCTAGATTGACATTGTAAGGCAAAGCACTTCTAACATATCTTCTTGGGAAATGGTGAGCTACGTAATAAAAATCTATACCAATAGAGTAGGAGTGTCGGATGTATTTCCCGAAGGTAGAAGTTCGAGACATTACTATCTCTGGGCGGGTCAAATGATTGGTGATTTGTGTACCTTCACTCACAGAGGAATCAAAGATTACTTTACCCAATGTGTCGACTACGGTAACTCTGAGTGCGGTATCAGGAAATAGTCTGACATATTGATTCAAGCTTTCCCAAGTTGGGTTTTGTTCGTCGATGTACTTGTTGATAATGAGGTTGTAGGTAGTCAACTGCTTGTCCAGTTGTTCTGTTCTGAAATTATGCTCTCTTCGGTATTGGAAAACAGAAATGATGACCAACATCAAAAGAAAGATGCTGAAAAAGTAGAAAAAAAGTTTTTTATTCAGACTCAGTCGTTTGAATTTGTACAGACTCATAATTACGTCACTTTAATCCTCAAAACAATATCCATAGCCCAAACGAGTGACAATATTTTTGCCATAAGGACCAATCTTTTTACGTAATCGGGTGATGTTTACATCAATAGTTCTGTCAAGTACTACCACTTCATCCGACCATATTCGTGCAAGAATTTCATCTCGAGTAAAAACCCTATTCCTGTTTTCCAAAAACAATTTTAACATTTCAAATTCCTTTTTGGTAAATGAAAGTGATTCGCCCTCAAGCAGTACTTTCTTCTTGTCAATGATTAACTCAAGCGTCTCATAAGAAATAATTTGAGATGTTGGCACTTCTACTACAGGATTAGCTTCAGCCACTCGTCTGAGTACCGCCTTTACTCGGGCGAGCACTTCCCTGATAGAAAAAGGCTTGGATATATAATCATCTGCACCGATACTAAAACCTGTAATTCTGTCATTCTCAGAATCTTTTGCAGTCAGAAAAATAACAGGGATGCTATTTGTTGCTGGGTTTTCTTGAAGTATTTTTGCCATTCGAAATCCAGACATATCACCCATCATCACATCCAACAACAGCAAGTTATAAATTGTGATGTCTTTTTTTAATGCTTCTTCAGCAGAATAGGCTACATCTACTGAATAACCTTCTGTCTCTAAATTAAATTGTAGTATTTCACAAAGATCTTCTTCATCATCTACAACTAAGATACGAAATGTACTCATATTTTTAAATATTTATGAATTAAATAGATACAAGAGTTTAGTAAAATGATTTAAGTTTGAAAACGTATGCAAGCAAGCGGTTGTAGTCTCTAATTAATTGAACTCAACCTTGTTTTTATTGTCAGATAGATTAAGTGTTGAATAATATTTGCCTTTATATGAATATGTGATATTGTGCCGATATTCACATATTAAATTGTTTGTCGGATGTTTTTCATCACCAGTAATCATCAAACTACATCCAGCAAAACAAATAGCATTATTCCAATATGTCAATTTGTGAATGTTTAAGAATTTTAGCATCAACATAAAAAAATATCTCTTCAGCAATATTACTACAATGATCACCGATTCTTTCCATTTTTCGGTAAACGCCAATTAAATGAAGGCAATCAAAAGCTCTATCTGGATTGTACTGTATGTATTGTGCAATTAACTCAGGGGCCTTCCCATTTATTTCATCAACAGTATTATCTTCTGAGAAAATGGTTGAAGCAAGTTCTGACTTCTCAGTTTCAAATGCTTCTAATCCTTGCGAAAGCATCATCTTGACTTGATCAATCATCTCACTAAGATTGGTTTCTGATATGATCTCAGCGTCTAAAATCAAGGAAGGATGTGATATTAAAGTTCTTGCTATGCCGTAGGCAAAGTCAGCAATTCTCTCTAGATCAGCGTTGATTTTAAGTACAGCCAATACAAATCTCAAATCAATCGCAACAGGCTGATATAATGCAAGAATGTTTTCACATGCATTATCAATTTTTAATTCAAATGCATCGACTTTGCGCTCACGAAGGGTGACTTTTATTGCTAATTCCTGATCAAATGATAGAATTGCTTCACCTGCATTGGTTACCTGTGTGATAACCAATTTCCACATTTCTATCAAATCTTGACGTAAGGCAAGTATTTCGTGCTCTAAATGTCTCATAATAAATAAGAAACTGTTAAGTGTAAACTATGAGTTAATGTTCAAAATGTCCATTTGATATGCAGTTGAAAAAATAATCAACTTTTTTAATTTATTATTGTCCAATCTACCCTAGTAGTCTTGAAGCATATAAGCTCCAATTTCTTCATGGCAACCATCAGTATTCAGCCAAACCTACCAGTGATATAATTTTGAGTAGAAAGCTTTTGAGGATTGGTAAAGATAGTCGTTGTTTTGTCATATTCAATCAATTCCCCCAAATAAAAATAAGCAGTCTTGTCGCTAACACGTGATGCTTGTTGCATATTGTGAGTGACGATAACGATGGTGTAGTCCTGCTTCAATTCATGTATTAAATCCTCAATTTTGGTTGTAGAAATTGGATCCAGTGCAGATGCTGGTTCATCCATCAATATCACTTTAGGCTTTACAGCTAGTGCCCTTGCTATACAAAGCCTTTGCTGTTGCCCTAAAGACAATGCAAAAGCAGATTTTTTCATTTTCTCCTTTACTTCACCCCAAAGTGCTGCTGATTTTAATGATTCTTCTACTCTTTGTTCAATCAATGCTTTGTCCTTTACACCATTTACACGGAGACCATATGCTACATTATCGAATATTGATTTGGGAAATGGATTGGGCTTTTGGAAAACCATCCCCACCTCTTTACGCAACTCATCCACTCTGACCGAAGTGGCATAAATATCTAGTCCATTTATTAGAATAGTGCCAGTAATACTTACACCGTCAATTAAGTCATTCATCCGATTGAGCAACCTCAAAAAAGTTGACTTGCCGCATCCTGAGGGACCTATCAGCGCTACTACTTCAGACTTTTGTACTTCTAGATTTATATTTTTAAGTGTGTGAAAATTACCATAGTAAAAATCAACATTACGTGCATCAATAGTTGACATAAGAGCTACAACGGATTAGTTACAAGTTAAGTAAGAGTTAGTAAGATCTTTGATGTATGAAAAACACAGCAATTTAGTGTCTTAAGAACTTGAAAAATGGAATTAATTGGTCTTCACTTTTTTTGCAAAATACCTTCTTAACAGATTGGCCAATATATTTAAAATCAATACAATGGTCACTAACACAAGTGCAGTGCCATAGGCTATATCTCTAGATGCCTCGATGTCTGTACCGCTAGTAGAGATTACATACAAGTGATATGGCAAAGCCATTACTTGGTCAAAAATACTTGAGGGCAACTTGGGCAAGAAATAGGCTGCAACAGTAAATAGTATAGGGGCTGTCTCTCCGCTCACTCGGCCGATAGACAATATCAAACCCGAAATAATATTAGGGAAAGCCATCGGAAAAACAACATTTCGAATGGTTTGTAGCTTTGATGCTCCCAATGCCAAGCTTCCTTCACGGTAAGCATAATCAACAGCTTTCAATGATTCTTCTGTGGTTCTAATTACCAAAGGTAATGATAGTAGCCCTAGTGTCAACGACCCTGCCAATATTGAATCGCCAAATCCAAGCGTATTGACAAAAAGCGACATACCAAAAAGTCCAAATACCACAGAAGGAACTCCACTTAAACTGTTCGTCATGATACGAATCATAACAATCAATCGGTTATTAGCTGCATACTCACTCATAAATATCCCTGACATTATACCGATAGGGAAACTAAAAAGACTGCTTCCAAGTATAAGATAAAGCGTTCCAATTATTGCTGGATAGATACCTCCCTTAGTCATACCTTGCTCGGGAGCTTGTGATAAAAAATCCCAACTGATTGTGCCTATTCCACGGTAGATAATTAGTCCTAGTATAATTAACAACACCCCGACAACTGAGAAACTCATTAGTCGAAACAATATGAAAGCAATTTTTTGTGCTTGTTGTTTATTAATGTTCATTTAATCAGTGACATGGATTAAGTTACAAGTTAGATCATTTGGAAGTTAGCTTGTAAATATGGAACTAGATGTTTTTATAAGAATTGTAGTTGTGTTAATGCTTGCTATTCTTTGCTTAATCATATTTGTTTTTTGCAGTCCGATTCTAGATAACCGCTTGTAGATGAAATAAGACATTTAAAGAAGACCAACATCCCTTATTTCACTTTTTCTTCAAAGAAAAAAAATCGACTGCAATACTAAGTATCATGGTGACAACAAATAACACTACACCTAAAGCAAACAAAGCTTGATAGTGTGCACTTCCCACAGATACTTCTCCTAACTCAGCTGCAATTGTTGCAGGAATAGTACGCATAGGTTCAGTGATCGAATGCGGCATCACAGCCGCATTGCCTGTAACCATCAGCACTGCAATAGTCTCACCAATTGCCCTACCAATCCCCAATACCACGGCAGAGATAATTCCCGATTTAGCATAAGGAATTATCACTTTGTAAATAGTTTGCCACTGTGTAGCCCCGAGTGCCAGGCTCGCTTCCTTAGTAGCATAAGGCACTTTGCGTATGGCGTCCTCTGTAATGGTGATAATAGTAGGAAGTGCCATGATGCCAAGCACCACACTGCCAGCCAATCCGGTTTCTCCCACTGGAAAATTGAGCACCTGACGTAGAAAAGGAACTACCACCACTAATCCAAAAAAACCATAAACCACCGCAGGAATCCCTGCCAGTAATTCTATTAAAGGTTTAAGAAAATTCCTTAGTTTAACAGAAGCTACTTCTGCCATATAAATGCCCACAGCCAATCCAAATGGCAACGCCAGCGCCACAGCTCCAACGCTTACCCACAAAGTGCCCAAAAGCAGTGGCAATAATCCAAACTGTGGGGCGGGTGTAGCAGTAGGATACCACTCTTGACCACCAAAAAAATCAACAGGTCGAATGGTCTGTTGATCCAATATAACTCCTTTGAACTCTTTGGTAATATACACCATAGGTAGATAAAGGAGTATCCCACTGTGATCATCAACTAAATCATTAATTTTTTTTGAAATGTCCTCATTAGACATGCTCCACTTTTTGTCTATATCGCTTAATCTAACCATCTCAATGGCCTCTTCCTTGCCTCCAACTTCATCCCAGTTAACAATCTCTGAATCAAATATCTGTTTGATTTGATATGAACTCAACTCATTCACTGGGTTGGATTTATTCGTCACCAAAATGTAACCTTCCTCAATGACTGGTTTGTTAAACAAACCTGATGCTTCTTTGAATAAAAAAAGTACGATTAACAATATAGTAATACTGGTAACACTGCCACTGATGAGCAATAATCCTTCTACGAATCTTTCAATAAATCGTTTCACTCACATTTAGTTTTGAATAATACAAAGATACCTACATCTACATGAAATTTCTATTACATATATGTTACATATATATTACATAAGTCACATTAACATCATGTTAATGAAAATGTAATAATATCGTAATAGTTTTGATTTATTCTTGAAATAGTTCATTACTAATTTTGTATATCGATTTTGGATGAAAGAGGTAAGTTATTTTCCCTTGATCATAAATCTATGAATGAGTCATATAACAAAATTAAATAAAGATTAATATGCAGCCTACAACGCAAAAGTTTTATCCTACCATAGTCATTTCTGATGTTCATTTAGGCACAGAACATTCCAAGACCACTGAATTAACTGATTTTTTACGTTCGGTCAACTGTGATAAATTAATCCTAAATGGCGATATAGTGGATGGATGGCATCTGCAAAAAGGTGGTATGGGAAAATGGAAACACAAACATACCGAATTTTTTAAAGTCATCATGAAAATGATGGAAAACCACAATACACAAATCATATACGTAAGAGGTAATCATGATGATTTTATCGATCATTTAGCCCCTTTGACTTTTGACAATCTGTCAATTGTAAAAGACCATGTCCATGAAAAAAACGGTAAAAAATATTACGTTGTACATGGTGATGTATTTGATAATATCACATCAAACATGGTGTGGCTTGCCAAACTTGGCGATGTCGGTTACACCTTTTTACTTTGGGTAAATAGAATATATAACATCTATCGTTCAAAAAGAGGATTGAACTATTTCTCACTTTCTCAGCAAATCAAACAAAAAGTTAAATCAGCAGTGTCATACATATCTGACTTTGAAAATGAGTTGGCCACATTAGCCAAAGCACGACATGCTGATGGGGTTATTTGTGGACATATACATCAATCTGCAAATACCATGATCAATGGCATACACTACTTAAATTCTGGAGACTGGGTAGAAAGCATGACTGCACTTCTCGAGCATGAAGATGGTACGTGGGAAGTCTATAACCATGTCTGTGAAGTAGAACAAGACATCCACCCAAAAAGAAAAGCCATACCACTTTACGAACTGAAGGTTTCATAACAACCTATTTCACTTAAGTTTTCAATCGTCAATTCATGAGATACTTATTTATTGTACAAGGAGAAGGTCGTGGACACATGACACAAGCCATCACACTTAGAAACATGTTGGTTCAACAAGGTCATGAAGTGGTGGAAGTTCTTGTTGGCACTAGCCCAAATAGAATTATTCCAGAATTCTTTCAACAAAAAATTAAAACCAACATCTGCACCTTCAGTAGTCCTAACTTTTCACCTACACCTAAGAATAAGCGTTCTTCAACCATTAAAAGCGTACTGTTCAATTTTCCTCGTCTTCATTTGTACCTCAAAAGCATGCTTTTTATTAGAGATAGAATAAAATTGCATCAACCAGATAGAGTAATCAATTTTTATGAAGTCTTGGGTGGATTAACCTATTCTTTTTTCGGGCTTACACCTCCTATGATTTGCATCGCGCATCAATACATATTGATGCACAAAGACTTTAAATTTCCAAATAAGCGAAAATCTGAAATTGCTGGATTGCTGTTTTTCACTAGATTAACATGCCTTGGAGCTAAAAAAGTGCTTGCATTATCTTTTGGCAATTTCACCAATTTTGATGACGGGATTTTTGAAGTCGTACCACCATTATTGAGAGAGGAAGTCTTAAATGCCACTCCGACCAAAGGGAATTTTATTCTAGGGTATTTGCTCAACCCTCATTTCGAACAGGAGATTAGGACCTGGCATCAAGAGCACCCAGAACACGCTTTGCGCTTTTTTTGGGACAATAAGCTCGTAAGAGAAAACGTCACTACCGTTGATCCCACACTTAGCTTTCACAAACTAAATGATGTGGAATTTATTAATAACATGAAATCGTGTAAGGCTTATGCTACTACAGGTGGATTCGAATCAATCTGTGAAGCCTTATATTTACAAAAACCAGTATTGATGGTACCAGCTCACATAGAACAAGAATGCAATGTCGTAGATGCAATGAATGTTGGTGCTGGTGTGAATGACACTGAATTCAACTTGATGAACCTGATTCAATTTGCCCCACATTATCGCCCTAATTATAACTTCAAAAATTGGACTCTGGGCGCAGAGGATACTTTTTTACACTTGCTCACAACTCCTATTGCCAAATCAGCAAGTATTGACAGGAATTATAGCTACGTTTGGATCAAAGCTTTATTCATGGATGATATGTACATCAACAACGAGTCATCATTCCTCGAAACCGTAGCCAAATCCCAATCGGGTTACGATGTTTCCTTTGTAAATTCCTAACTTTTCTCTCAGACGGGCAATATTTACATCTATGGCTCTGTCAGATACACTTGACTCTGATGACCACATACGTGCCAAAATATCCTTTCGTGAAAACAAGTGATTCCTATTTTCCATAAACAGTTTTAATAACTCAAATTCCTTTTTAGTTAACCTAATAGGCAATTCATCAATCAGTACCTTTTTGCTTTCAATAGACAACTGTAAACTGTGATATGTCAATAATTGATTGTTTTTGTTTTCAGTGAGTTGTTTTTCGAATGTGTTAGCTACAAGAAGAGCCACGGTTTCATTGACAGCCTGCTGATCAAAAGGCTTATATAATATTTGATTGTGATCATCCATCACACTTGCGTATTTGTTCTCTTGCTCAGACTTTAATACAAATAGGACAGGAATATTGATTGCACCATGACTCAATTGCATTTGCTTAATCATACGATAAAGCTGTAAACCATTAGAAGCAGTATCTATTATTACAACATTATAGCTAATGATGTTTTTCTCAAATGCTTGATTGACAGTTAAAACAATATCAACGAAATACCCTTGAAAAAATAGCATCTGTTGCAAACAAATACTATCGGATTCAACGTCGCCGATTATCAGAAATCGATATGGATTCATAAGTTGCTTTTTTTATTTGCAAAGCAACAAAATCCATATTACAGAATCACTTCATATACATTACAATAATATATCAAAGCAACAATCAGTCTATGTGTTTGTATTTCAGATTATTAATATAAAAGACAGTAAGCATGAGACTCAAAAATAAAGATTAATAGAAATTAATTAATAGTTTTGTAAAATGAATGTAATAATTTAGAAATTGAAAAGTAATAAACTGGAATCATGCAAATGAAATTATCAATGCCATTTCTTGTCATTGCATTGACTTTTGGCACCACCGCATTAGCACAAAGAATAAAAGGGAGTGACACCGTTCTACCACTTGCACAAATGGAAGCTGAACAGTACGGAAAGAAAACCAAGAACACAGTGACCATTAGTGGTGGTGGAAGTGGCGTGGGGCTTTCGGCATTGCTGGAAGGTACCACAGATATTGCAATGTCATCATGTCCAATGAAATTTCATGAAAAAGATAAGTTGAAAAATGCAGGCAAAAACATTATTGAACTAATTATTGCTTATGATCCGCTAGCTGTAATCGTGCATACATCGAATCCAGTAAAACAATTGAGCCGTGAGCAACTTGAAGGGATTTTTACTGGCAAAATTACCAACTGGAAGGAAGTGGGAGGGCAGGATCTTGTCATCACTTGCTATTCCCGCGAAACAAGTTCTGGAACGTACGAATTCTTTAAGGAGCATGTGCTGACTCACAAAAATTACTCAAAACGCACCCTGAATCTTCCAGGTGCGGCATTGATTGTCCAATCTGTGAGTCAAACCAAGGGTGCTATTGGCTATGTAGGGTTTGCCTATATTGAAAAAACAGTTAAAGCACTTGCTGTTTCATTTGATGGTAAAACATTTGTAAAACCGACCATAGCTAGTGCCAAAAATAAGTCATATCCAGTAACACGTCCATTATATTTCTATATGGAAAAAAAGAATGAAGTCAAGTATAAAGAGTTTATTAGCTATGTGATGTCTAGTGAGGGACAAAAGATTGTAAGCGAAATTGGCTATGTCCCTGCTAGATAGGCATTGTTGAAAAGGATATTCGTCAAACTATTACACGTCTCTCCTTTAGATTTCATCCCACCCGATGCCTTTGTACATGCTCAAATCATCATCTTCCTCTTCTTCTTCCTCTTCCTCAATTTCTTCTTCATCGGGGAAGTGAGTGATGTGCATTGGTCGGTGTATGATTTCCACTACTTTGTTGGATTCTTTATTGATTTCTTGCCAGATTAAATCTTTTAGTTCCATAATGCCGAGTCCTGTGATGGATGAGATAAACACTGTTTGAATACCTTCGGGCAATTCGGCTTTCAGAGCTGCTGTCAGTTCATCGTCGAGCATGTCGCATTTGGTGATAGCAAGTATGCGTTGTTTGTCCACCAACTCAGGATTGTATTGTTTCAGTTCATTGAGTAAGATATTATACTCCTTTCTGATATCATCACTATCAGCAGGAACCATAAATAACAGGATGGAGTTGCGCTCTATGTGTCGTAAAAATCTCAATCCCAACCCACGCCCTTCTGATGCGCCTTCTATGATACCAGGAATGTCTGCCATCACAAATGACTTGCTGTCACGATAGGATACGATACCCAGATTAGGAACAAGGGTGGTGAACGGATAGTTGGCTATTTCTGGTTTGGCAGCTGAAACTACAGATAGCAATGTCGATTTGCCAGCATTGGGAAAACCAACAAGTCCTACATCTGCAAGAACTTTTAGTTGCAATACCACTGTGCGTTCTATTCTAGGTTCGCCTGGTTGAGCATAACGTGGTGTTTGATTAGTGGACGTGCGAAAATGCCAGTTGCCTAGCCCACCACGACCGCCTTTGACAAGTATAATCTCTTGTCCGTGCTCTGTGATGTCACACATAAACTCACCCGTTTCGGCATCATA